>NZ_MQTZ01000048.1 GCF_001939115.1 Leptolyngbya sp. 'hensonii'
CCTAGGATCCGATTAGGCTCGCCTCTGGATTAGAAACTAGATCTCCAATGAATTCAAAATCCTAAGGGAACAATCAGGGCTTAACCGGAGAATTCGAAGACTCCCTAGGTGATGGGGCCGACAGAGGAACAGGAGCWGGTGGCAGGGGTTCTACTAAGGTAGGAGATGGGGGAACAGGGGGCGGGGGAACCGTCGGGGAGCTATCTACCGGAGTAGGACTTGCAGGCACAACTACAGGCGGGATCGAATTATTAGGGGAAGGACTCGTCGGTGCTGAATTGAACTCGTGAGTATCTCGGCCCGATCGGTTTCCAGAAAAAGCAGGTTCATCGGTTCGATCGCGCAATTGGCTCGGTCCCTTTGTGTTCTTCTCCGGAGCATAGGGCCTGGAGGGTTCAGCCTTTTTCACATTGACAGGACTGGAATCTCCCCGACCACTGGACTTACTGGACTTGCCCACCGAAACACTTCCTCGCATCGGTTTAGCTTTAATACTGACCTTACGACCTTCCAGTTTGGGTAACGCCGGAAATTTTTGAACCGGCATCCCCTTTGTGACCTGAGCCATAAAGCGATACCAGACCAGCGCCGCTGTGCTACTGGCTCCCCAGGTGGGCGAGCTATCATCATTGCCCAGCCAAACCCCTGTGACCATCTGGGGAATGTAGCCGATGAACCAGAGATCACGGGCTTCCTCAGAAGTCCCCGTTTTACCCGCTACCGCCCGATCGCCCAGATTAGCATTCACACCGGTACCACTTTGCACTACCCCTTCTAGCATCCAGGTCATAATTGCAGCAGACCCCTTATCCACTGCTTGTTTAGGCTTAAGAGATTGCTTCGCATCAAACAGGACTTCACCCCGCCGGTTCAGAATGCGACGAATACCATGCACTTCCACATGGATTCCCTGGGTTGCCAGAGTCCCATAAGCGCTGGTAATTTCCAGTAGATTAACCTCAGAAGACCCCAGAGCCAAGGAATAGACTGGCTTCAGCGGCGACTTAATCCCCATGTTTTTAGCCACCTGGATCACCGTTTCAGCTCCAACGTCAACCAGGATGCGGACTGCAATCACATTTACCGATTGGGTCAGGGCTTCTCGCAAAGAAAGCCAACCGTAATGCTTACGGGAAGCATTCTCGGGCTTATAGCCATCCACAACATAGGGGGCATCCAAATAACCATCATAGGGAGACATCCCTGTTGCGATCGCTGTCGTATAGACTAGGGCTTTGAAGGTCGAACCTGGTTGTCGCTGAGCCTGGGTGACCCGATTGAACTGGGTCTTAGCATAATCGATGCCCCCGACCATGGCCTTGATTTCTCCGGTGCGTGGATCGATCGCCACCAGGGCAGCCTGGGCAAACCCCTGACCAGGACCATCCAGTTCGATCGCGTCCTTTACCACTTTCTCTGCCAGCTTTTGCCACTTGACCTGCACACTGGTTTCGATGGTTAAGCCACCCAACTCGATCGCGTCCCGGGAGACGTATTTGGGCAATTCCTGCAGCACATAGGTGGTAAAGTAAGGAGCCTCGACCTCCAAACGTTTGGGCGGGCTGGGCTTTAAACCGAGGGGAGACTGACGGGCCTGATCAGCCTGTTCTTGCGTAATGAATCCCTCATCCGCCATCCGTTGCAACACGATATTACGGCGTTCCAGGGCTGCCTGGGGATTAACCAGAGGAGAATAATCTGTTGGCGCGGGGGGCAAGCCCGCGATCGTTGCCATTTCTGGCAGGGTTAGCTTGTAAACCGGTTTACTGAAATAGACCCAGGCTGCATCCGCAACCCCATAGGCTCCCGAGCCCAGGTATACCAGATTGAGATAACGCTCCAGAACCCGCTCTTTGCTCATGTTCTGCTCAATCCGGCGGGCCAGGAGGGCTTCCTTGAGCTTGCGCCAGATACTGCGCTCTTGGTCCAGAAAAACAATCCGGGCGACCTGTTGGGTGATCGTGCTACCCCCTTCCACCACATCTCGGGCAGTCACATTGGACCAGATCGCCCGCATCACTCCATAGTAATCTACGCCATCATGCTGATAGAAACGCCGATCTTCCACGGACAAGAATGCCTGAATCAACGTGGGAGGAATTTTCTGAACAGACAGTTTTTCGCGAGTAGCCGGCCCTCTCTGTTGTAGAATTTTACCGTCAGAAGCCTTAATCGTTAGCGTGCCATCTCTAACAAAGGTACGAACCACCGAGACATCGGGCAAACTTTGGTCCAGAGTCCAGATGATGTAGGCTGCAGCCCCAGCCCCCCCAGCCCCCAAAGTGATAGTAATCCAGAACAAATAACGTAGAAAGATGAATCGGCCCCGCTTCTTGGGCGGTTTTTCTCCCCTAGATTTCTGAACGTCCAGTCTGCGTGGTTCTAATGGGTTGATTTCAGAATCCGCTGTTGGTGCAGTTGGCTCAGAATTGTTAGGTTTGGCCAAGCCCTGCAACCTCGAGAAGATATCTCGCTTTGATGAAAACTTTGTCACTGCAGCTCCTCACACGCCACCACGCATAGGCAACGTTCACTCTGGTGAATCGATAGTATTCGCTCTATTGTAGAGCCTGGGATCATGGTTTGCACCCGTATCACCCACCAGCATGACCTAAAGCCAAGCCAGCCACGAGCATGCCCAGTACCAAAAAAGGCTGCGCACTGGCCTGATATTTCACATCATTTTCGAGGGGATTACGCAGGAAATACATATCCTGAAAGGTAATCTGGGGAATGATTAGCAGAATTAAAATTACAGCATACAGATTCTGGTGAATAGCAAGCAAATAAGCAGCAATCCCAGCCTGGAAAATATCAATCATCAACACACAGATCCAGGCAGCCCGATCGATGCCAAACATGACCGGGAGAGATTTCAGACCCAGTTGGCGATCACCCTCCACACTTTTAAAGTCATTCACAACCGCAATGCCCAATCCGGCCAAACTGTAAAACAGGGTGAGCACCACAATAACCGGAGTCAGTTCTCCGAATAAGGCCTGTCCAGCCCACCAGGGCAGGGCAATATAGCTAGCTCCCAGCGCATAATTCCCCAACCAGCCATTCTGCTTCAGCTTCAGTGGGGGAGCAGAGTAGATATAGGACAAAAAGGAGCCTCCCAGAGCCAGAACCGTGATGGTGGGAAATGTATGACCGGCCCACTGATCCAGGCCATAGGCGACACCAACCCCAGCCAGCAGCAGAACCAGAATTTGAGTCACAACCTGGGGAATCGAAATAACTCCAGAGGGAATCGGACGATAGGGTTCATTGATGGCATCAATCTCCCGATCGTAAAAATCATTCAGGGTCTGGGTATATCCAGCCAGCAGCGGACCCGACATGAGCATACAGGCTGCCGCAATCAGAAAATTTTCTGGTGTCCAGTTGTAATGGCCAGAGGAAGCTGCCCCGCAGACCACTCCCCAGATCAGGGGAATCCAGGTAATGGGTTTCATCAACTGTAACCGGATCTTCCAGATGGAGGTTTCACCGGATTGTGCCCCCTTCATACCCAGAAGTTGACGGGCCTGAGCCCCCCGATCGGCAGCAATTTCAGGATTTTCAACGGAGGGTGAATTCTCTTCCGCAGAGATTGGGGATGGAGTCGAGTCAGACATAGGGCTGAGGTTAGAACGAAATCGTCAGGTAACTATCTTGAAACTTGGCTCCAGTCACCGGTTTACCGCTCAGTTCTGGAGGCAGAAGAATATTGTGGCGTTGATCGCCAGCTTCGATGGTGACTTCCGGCCCATTTTGAGACAGCTTCACCTGCGTCTTATCAAAACCGGGCAAGAACAGACGGACTTTTCGTTCCGCCAGATTAATAGTCATGGGCCGGGGAGCCTGGGTGGCCTGGTGAAAATCTGGAAGTGCCGCCATGAGAGCCTGCCAGTCTGCGCCAGTACGGGAAGGCAGGACATTCACTGGCAAGGGCGCAAACTCAGCCACCAGAGCTCCCGTAGACGTTGCCTGGTTGAGGATGACCCCCCCGATCGTCAGGTTGACCTGCTGGGCAGCCCCCCAGAGGTACCGAGCAGTTGCGATCGCCATTGGATCTGCCGTCGTCACCAAATAAGCGGCCATTTTCTCTGGGTTAGAGACAGCGTCCTTCCCCTGATCCAGTAGGGTATTGACCTGGTTGGTGGGCTGGGAAAAGTTACCACTTAACCAATCCACATTGAACAGCGTGGCCACGATCGGCTGCAACAGGGGCACCATCGTTTTGGCAAAGTCGGAGTCTGCGAAAACCTGACGAAAGCGACGCACATACCAGCTCATCACCTCAGGGGTACCCAGCATCCGTAACGTAGCCTGATCCCCGGTGCCGTCGTACACGATCGCATCATAGGTTTGACTGGCACTATATTCCCGTATCGCATTGAGCGCCAGAGCCCCATCCATTCCCGGCAAAACACCTAACTCCTGACCATAAACCGATTTCAGGGTAGGAGTCCGCAAATACTCTGCCTCCAACCGTTTAATCTCTTCCCAGTTGTGCTCCAGCATGGCAGCAGAATGCAACTGAGCAATTTGCAGATTAGGCACCAGTTCCTGCGGATCGGGGCCAGGGTTCATGCCTACAAGAAGCCCAAAGGCAGGACCTGTATCCTGCCCCAGCAAAAGAACTCGCTTCCCCTCAGCAGCAAGGCGTCGGGCTGCTGCAATCGCCACTGTCGTGCGACCTGTGCCCCCTTTGCCCAGAAACGTCAGGATAAAAGTCATCAGCGAACCAGTTCCAACTCGTCTTCAAAAAACCAGGTAGCAAACTGATCATCGAACTGAACCAGCATGCCAATACCACTACCGTCCACCATTTTGTAGTCTGACACGATGCCCACTTTGCCAAGACGATTAATAATCGTCGGGGAAACACGATCGCGCAAACGACAGACCCGGACTTTTTGACCTTTTTCCATTGCAATTCTAAAGTTAATAGGATCAACCATTTGAAAGTGTATAGCAATGTGTCGTGAAGAAGGAATGGGTTGTAGCCGGAATCGGGCAATGAATCTTGATCCCTGCTCCTGGATTCTGACCTGAGGATAGTTCCTGGCTGGGATACCCCCTATCTCCACCTGGGTTAGAGCTTCCAACGCACCCGGCCCTGATCATCTTCAACCGTTACCTGAACCAGTTGAGTGCCCTGGGGAGTCGTGAGCTGGCATTGAAACATCTCACCTGCTTTGGTAATCCGCAGACGTGGACCACAATTGGCCACTACTTCTACCCCTGTCTTTTGTTTCACCGTTTCTTGAATCTGCTGTTCTAGTCTGGCCAGCACCATCAGGCCCTTAACCTCCACCCGAAAGTCTCCCTGATCATTGCTAACAATTACTTTCACTGGAAAAGTCACCCCTTCGGCAGTCACATTACAAACGAAGGTATTTCCTGCCGTAGGTCGAACAGTCGCTGGACAGGCCACAGATTGGATCGCGACCCCCGTTCTCTGGGCGAAGAAAGCCTTAATCCGCTCCTCCACTTTGGCCTGGATGGAGCCAGCCGTCGGACTGGCTGGAGAAACGGCAGGACTGGGGCTCCCAGGACCAGGAAACAAGCTGGGGCTACTAGGCTGAGTCACCGATGGGGAGGGCAAACTGGAAGGGGTTCCTGGGGAACTGGGGGGTGTCGGGCTGTCAGAGCTGGGCTGAGGACTCGACGACGCAACCGGCAAAGGTCTAACCTTGATAGAAGAAGCCAGATAGGCAAAGACCAGAGCACTGGACGCAGCAGCAGCTGTAATGATGATTAAGGTTGCAAGTGCTTGTCGAACGAGCTTCATAAGAGTCCAAGAAAAATCAGTCGGCTGCCCTAACGTAACAGATGAATCCCATTCCAGAGTACCTTACTGCCATCCTTTCAGTTGGGAAAGGTTGAACAATCCTGAAGGGGTGCTGCCTCGATCGGACAGTGGTGCAGTTTAATGATGGATGGGTATTGCAGCAGGTAAGGATAACATGATTGGTGTTGGAATTGTCGGAACAGGATTTGGCCAGAAAATTCACATTCCAGGCTTTGCTGCCCACCATCAGACCCAGGTGGTGGCTGTCTATCACCGGGATTTGGCCAAAGCCCGATCGATCGCAGCAGCTCACCAGATTCCCCAGAGCGTGAACAGCCTCTCAGACCTGATTGACTTGCCTGAAATCCAGGCTGTCAGCCTCTCTACCCCACCCTTCCTGCATTACGAGCAGGCCCAAACCATCCTGCGGGGCGGCAAACACCTGCTCCTGGAAAAACCCACCACCCTGATGGCCTCAGAAGCACGCGACCTGTACCATCTGGCAGCCAAAACAGGGTGCCAGGTGACGATGGATTTTGAGTTCCGCTGTGTTCCCGCCTGGCAGTGGCTGGCCGAGCAATTGGCTGCGGGATATGTGGGTCAGAAGCGGCTGATTAAGGTGGATTGGATGGTCTCCAGTCGGGCAGATGCATCCCGTCCCTGGAACTGGTATGCCTGCAAGGACCAGGGCGGTGGGGCACTGGGAGCGATCGGCTCCCACTCGTTTGACTACCTGGCCTGGTTATTCGGCCCGATTCGCCGCCTCTGTGCCAGGTTGAGCACCACGATCTCCAGCCGCCCTGATCCGGCTACGGGAGAGATGAAACCGGTAGACTCAGACGATGCCTGCAGTTTCCTCCTGGAACTGGCGGATGGAACCCCCTGTCAGATCTGCCTCAGTTCCGTCACCTATCAGGGGCGGGGGCACTGGCTGGAGGTCTATGGCGATCGGGGTACCCTGATTTTGGGCAGTGATAACCAGAAAGATTATGTTCACGGCTTCCGTCTTTGGGGGAGTCAGGGGGGAGAACCCCTGGCAGAACTCCCCATCCCCGATCGGCTGGCTTTCCCCAAAACCTATGCCGATGGGCGACTGGCTCCCTTTATTCGAATTGTGGATCGCTGGGTGCAGGCGATCGAGCAGGGGCAACCTGTGGTTCCCTCCCTGCGAGAAGGGGTTTACTCCCAGCTTTTGATGGATCTGGCCCACCAATCCCATCAGACCGATCGCTGGGTGAATGTGCCTGATCTGGACGGTTTTCTGCGCGAGTGACTATGCGAATTCTGATCACGATCGCGCACTATTATCAGTCTGTCTCTGACACCTCCTTCGGGTCGCTGGGGACCGATCCCCAACCCCGCATCACAGCACTGACCCAGTGCCTTAGCGCACTGTACCAGTTGTTTGGCTACCCTCAGGGAGAGTTTAACTACATTCAGCCCGGGATCTCCCCTGCCAATGAATTTCAGTCCTATGAAATGGATATCGTGATCTGTACCACGCAAGACCGACACCTGTTATATCACTTGCCTCTGGCTGCAGACCTGTTTATGCACCATGAGACCCAGGCAGAACCCCTGCTGTTGGGGTTTGAGTGTCAGGCCATCCTGCAGGATTGTCTGGGCCTGTATGATTACTACTGCTTTCTGGAAGATGATATCCTCCTGCACGACCCCTGGTTCTTCATAAAACTGGACTGGTTTACCCAGCAGTTTGGACCGCTAAAATTGCTGCAACCCAATCGATATGAAGCGTCTCTCCGGGTACTGCTCCGGAAAGCTTATATTGATGGTCCATTGCCGTTAAGTGCTACTGAACAGTTTCAAAATCCGCAGGCGGAGGCTGAGCTCTTGTCTGAAGTGCTGGGCCGATCGATCGGGTTCCATCGGTGTCTGAATCCCCATGCGGGTTGCTACTTTCTGAATGCAGAACAGATGGAGCATTGGGCAGACCAGCCTTACTTTCTCGATCGGGATGTCCGGTTTCAGGGGCCGCTGGAAAGTGCCGCAACGTTGGGGATTATGCGGACGTTTCAGGTGTATAAACCGGCTGCAGCTTGCGGAAATTTTCTAGAGGTGCAGCATTTTGGAGCAGGGTATTTGAGGTTTGTGGAGGGGGAGAAGGGGGATTAACTACAGAGACGTAGAGGTTAGGCTGGGGTGGAGTCAGTTTGGCCCAATTCACTCAGGAATTGGAGGGCTTTCATGACGGAGACGGTGCAGAGATGGGGGGGGCTGTCGTAGAAGGCTTTCCAGGCAGAGGCTTTGTGCTGGTTATACCGTTCGCGGGTGGATTCTGAGCGGAAATTTGGGGGGCCTGCGGATTCCCGTTCTAACCAGGCCAATCGAACCGCATGGCCTACAACAACATCCATCACAATGTAGTCTTCGATCTGGAGTTGGGGATTGTGCTCAACTAAAGTGGCCAGAGCCATCAGGGCTTCCACATTGACATGGCGATATTCGGGGGCCTGGATCTTATTTAAGAGGTGCTCTACCCGTAGGGCAAAATTCTTCTCCTGAGGAGTCATCTCTGCCAAAATCAGATGACTATCCAGTCGATTGCGGCGTTCGAATTTATCTCCAATCACCAGTCCTTTACAATGCTTGAGTAACTGCCAGACCCGAGGATAGAATCCTGTCGGCACCCGGTTGAGTGCCCCTTCTAATTGCCGCTTCCGGTGCCAGTTGACGATCGTAGGGTCTACTTCTGCTTCAGCAGGTTGCACCACCCAATCGATCACGGGCTGTCGAATATGGAGGGATTCTTGCTGGAATACCACCCGGTTTAAGTCCTGATACTCTACCAGCACCTGCCGCAGACGCACTTTAATGTCATGGGGGCTGAGTTGCATCAGGCGTTCGTAGGCTTCGTCTTGAGTAACTTCCAGTTCTCGTGCCAGTTCACTAATCAGCAACACAATCAGATAGCCCACTCGCAAGGTGAGGAGCCCATCCAGCAGACGAGGTTCCGTTTTCAACAGCAACCCCAGGTAGATGAGAATTTCCTGAGTCAACACCCGATCGCGCATATCCTCGCCACAGAATTCAATGATCTTATCCATGATTTCCTGAGGCGAAAGGGGCCGCACAATCAGGGAGGCTTCGCTATAGGCTTTGCCGACAGTAATTTGATGTTGCCGTACCAGAATATCGGTCACAGCGTCGGAGAGGGTGATATCGACCTTACTCAGCAATCCAGCCGCCCGACGGACGATCGTCCAGAGTTGAAGCTGGCCCGCTCTCTCATAAACCTCTTGCAGCAAGTCCGCAACCGTAACTAACCGCCCCGGCCCCCCTAATCCCGTGTCAAAATCTGTTCCCCGCAGCCGTAACAGAGCCTGCAGGAGTTCGATTTGCTCATACAGATTATTGGAACTGCGCAGATTCGTCAGTAGGAGCTGGGGATTCGTCTCACACTCCAGGCGGAATTCTTGCCTGTAGCTCAGGGGCCAGTTTTTATCGGGATTGCTGATCAGGTCATAGCGCACCTGGGAGACATCCTGCACCGGAGCCTGGACAAACTCAAAATCATGCAGGAAATTGATCCGCTCTGTGCCCGCTGTCAGCATTAGTTGATTCAATCGACCCAGTTTGACAGAAACCCCATTACATTCCCCATCTTGCAATTCTTGCATCAGATTCAGCAAGGCTTCTCGCCCGGTTTCCAGCATTGCCTCTGTAATCAACAACGTCATCATGGGCCGACCCGGCTGGCACCAATGCCGCTGAATATAAGCCAGCTCACTGCGGATTTTTGCCACCAGGAAGTGATAGTCCAGGGTCAGATAAAACTGTTGAGGGTCCAGAAAAGAAGGCAGAAATACAATTGCTTCCCCTCGAATCCAAAATATCCTGGAGGTCGTCAAACTGCGGAGGCGTCGCACGGGCCTGCCGCTCAGTTTCAGCTTATCGTTACGACCAATCTGGGTATAGGCCAGGGCCAACTCCGTCGCATGGCGCACCTGAATCGGAGCAACCTGACGGGGAGTCTGGGTCGTAATCCCATAGGCCTCCAGCTTGGCCTGTAATTCTTCATTCTCTGCTAGCAGGGTAATCTGAACGACCGGTTCCCGTTGCCGCCGGATCTGCAGATGACGCCCCAGTGGGTCAATATCTCCGATCGCCAGGAGCCCTTCTCGCAACAACTGGCCTAGATAATACAGGCTCTGAGCCCATACCAGAGGCAAATTCTCATTCGGGGACCGGAGTTGGCTATGGGGGGCGGCCCGTTCTGCCGGGATCAGATGCTGGGGCACATAGTACAACTCTGGGAGCAGTGACAGATCACCCTGCTGCACCAGCAACTGATTCAGCCGCTCCTGGTATTCCTCCACCTGGACCTGATCATGGCGAAATAGCCCATCCAGCAGCAGATAGGTGAAAAACAGGGGCCACTCACACTCAATATGTTCAAACTGCTTCAGCTCCCAGGGTTCATAGTGCAAGCGGGTATTGTCCTCCAGCACCGTCTGATGTCCATCGCGCAGGAACCGCTTACAGCCGTAGTTTCCCTGCAATTTGGTCATAATCTCCTGACGGGTCCGATCGCACAGATCCCCCTTTTCCACGGCAAAGGCCGGATAGCCAATCACACTGAGCAAAGCTGCATCCACTTCTTTAGAGCCAGACTCCCGAGGCAGCAGAGATTCCAGGGTCATACGGGTACGGGCAATCTCATCCGGCAGAACGTGGATGACGGACATCTGACTCCCTTTAACCCCAAACAGATCCAGGCCATTCATCGCTTCCAGAGCTGCTTTCGCCATGCCGATCGAACTGGCATTCAGTTCTGGATTTCCATGATTGATCTTGTTACCCCGCTCCCAGATCCCGTAATCCGGGGTCCGATAAGCTCGACCAATGTAGTAAACCAGGTTCTGAACAAAGTTCACTTCATCGATCGTAAAAACGATATGCAGACCCGAAGCAGTCATCTGGGCCAGCATCAGCAAATACAGAGACGTGGCATCCAGTTGTAAATGCCCCCACTCACTATCCCCCACCACCGTATCCCCCGTGGCCGTATCGTACTTGGCATGGAGGGCATCCAGAGGTAACTGGCTGTGTTTGAAGCGCTGCACTTTGTGGGCCTGCCGCATCATGGCGAACAGGAGCCCCCGCATCAGTTTAACGACACTGTATTCCAGTTCAAAGGCCCGTCCTTCCTGGTCTACGTCAATTTTGCGATAGGCCAGGGCCAACCCCCAAACGGCAAGGATGCTGTAAACGTTATCCCGCACCCAGGCATCGGTATAGTCCCCATGGGCATTGACTGCAGTGCTGGCTGGCAACAGCCCACTAATGGGATTCTGGCGTGTCAGAATGACAGCCTTAATTTGCTGGTAATAATAGTCCAGTCGGGCTTTGAGGTGAGGAAGTCCAGCCATGGAGATGCTATATTCAGAAATCTCTTTATTATCGCTCTTGAGGCAAACTACTGGGTATCCAGTGCTGCCGATCGCAACCCATCTACCGTACTCTTGATCACACTGGCCAGAGGCACCGCAATCAGCAACCCTAGAATCCCCCCCAGTTTGCCACCGATAAACAGGGCAATGATCAGCCAGATCGGATTCAAGCCCGTCGTATTGCCCATCAGTCGGGGAGACAAAATATTATCATTCAGTTGCCCAATAATCACTGCCGTTACCAGCACCTTTAAGCCCAGGCTGAAATCCTGCAAGGCTACAACCAGGCTGACAGCCACGATCGTCACTGGACTGGCATAGGGAATCAGAGTCGTCAGACCGATACTGACGCCAAACAAGACCGCATAGGGAACCCCCAGCACCAAAAACGCGATTGTTAGGATCAGACTGAGAATACTGGCCAGCAGAGCCTGGGTCGCAAAGTACCGCCGAAAGGTTTGTTGAATCGAAGCCTGCAGCGTCAGGTTCCAGGGTTGGGGCAGCCAGTTAAACAGGCCATTCCAGGCATCCTTACCATTCAACACCATGAAAATAGTCAGAACCAGCACCAGGGCAATATTCAGTAGACTACTGATCGTACTCAAGAAAAAACTGAGTAACTGGCTGCTGGTAGCCTGGAGAATGCCAGACAGTTGGGAGATGGCCTGATCAACAATCCCGGTCAGATCCACCGGCAGGCGTCTTTCGACAGCCCAGGCTTGAAAGGACTGGATCTGCTCATTTCCAGACTGTAATAAACGAGGCAGACTACTGACCAGTCCACTAAGCTGCTCCAGAATCAGGGGCACCAGCGTAACAGCAATAAAGCCAATCAGGAGGAGGGCGATCGTCAACACCAGACCGATCGCCGCACCCCGATCCATCCCCCGCTCTTGCAACAACCGAATCGGAAAATTCAACAGAAAGGCCAGGATGATAGCAGCAATCAGTAGGCTCACCAGGGGCTGCAGGTAATCCAGCAAGAGTAACCATAACCAGCCATTGAGAAAGGCCAGGGGAAAGATCAGCCAAAGCTTGAGCCAGTTGGGTAAGGTTTTCAGGGATTCAAGCATAGAGGGCTGACCACCAGATGACGCTTATCTTATTGGGTCCCATTAGTCCTGGGAGTCCTCCCAGGTCAGGGGAACCTGGGTATTGACGGTGACGATCGTCTCCCCAGCCTCCAGAGCCAGAAGCCGATCGCCCCAGCCATCTTTACCACAGAGCGGAATCTCCGAGGCGGGTCGGCGAATGATGCGATCGCTGCTAGTCAGGGCCACCATCTCCGCATCCCCTGGCACTACCAAAAGCCGGACCAGGGCATCTGACTTATTGGCAAACTGAAAAGCGGGTGCCCCAATTTCCCCCCGATTGGTCAAACGCAAGGTGGCTATGGGCAGCCGCTTCGCATAGCCCTGTTCAGAGACTAGCAGCAGATTGTCACCAATATCAGCTGCAACACAGCCAACCAGCCGTTCTTGACGCCACAGGCGCAGCATCTGCAATCCCTGGGCCGCCCGACTCATCACTGGCACCTGTTCATCATTGACCTCGAAGCGCAAGACCCGCCCCCCTGAGGTGGCAAGGGCCAGTTGCTCCCCGGCCTGGGTCAGGGCAGCATAAAGCAACTCATCGTCCTTCAATTTCATCACGGTCAGTCCACGTCCAGTGAGATTCATAAACTCACCCAGGGCGAGCCGTTTCAGACGGCCCTGGCGAGTCAGAACCACCAGATCTTGGTCTTCCATTCCTTCGGTCAGGACAAACCGGTCCACGATCGCATCCGGATCACCCTGGGCAGTTCCCGGCAGGAGACCAACCAGAGGCGTGCCTCGGGAAGGTTTTCCACCCGTGCTGAGGGAAATATCCCCGGCTCGAACAGCATGGGCTTTACCATCTCGCAGCAATACCAGGATGTCCTGATTCACATGAACAATCTGAGTTTGCACAATAAATTCGTTACCAGCTTCCAAACTGGTTCTTTCCTCACTGCGGTTGCGATTCTGGCGTTGAAAGCTCTTGAGTGACAATCGACGAACATACCCTCGATGGGTCAGCTCCAGGACCGTTTCCTCTTCCGGCGGGGACGGCATCAAGGGAAGATTGGGGAGAGAGGGTTCCTCGATTTCTCGGGCTTTCTTGCTCTGTGCCCCTGCCGTTGCGTCCCTAGGCCCTGGACTCTCGGGCTCACCGGTTGCGATGGGGGGATGGCTGATGAAAGCCAGTCGAGTCCGACGGGGATCTCCATATTTGCGCTTCAAAGCCCGCAGGTCTTTCTTCAGGGCCTTCAAAAGCTCCCGTCGATCGTTCAGCAGTCGTTGCAAGTTCTGAATCTGGCCCCTCAAGTCATCATACTCAGCCTGCAGATTCTGCCGTTCCATCCCGGTCAATCGCCGCAGGGGCATTCCCAAAATGGCGTCTGCCTGCCGCTCACTCAAACTGAACCGCTCCTGAAGAACCTGCTTGGCTGTGGTGCCATCAGGAGCCTGACGCAGAATGTCAATTACCTCATCCAGATGGACCAGAGCCGTCAGCAACCCTTCCAACTGATGGACCCGCCCCTCTGCCTGCTGTAACTCATGGCTGTACTGACGAGTCAGGGTTGTTTCCCGAAAATCGAGAAAATGCTGCAGGAGCTGCCGCAAAGAGAGTTGACAGGGCTGGCTATCCACCAGGCTGAGCAAGATAGCCCCAAAGTTAATCTGCAGGGGAGTCAACCGGTAGAGGTTAGCCAGAAGCTTTTGGGGATCCGCTTCTCGCTTCAGTTCAATCACCACCCGCATCCCTTCCCGATCGCTCTCATCCCGGATATCCGCAATCCCTTCCAGGCGATTCTGATTCACCAGTTCGGCCACTTTCTCAATCCAGGCCGCCTTATTCACCTGATAGGGCAACTCGGTAATCACGATCGCCAGCCGACGATGCCGCCCCCGCCCCAGATGAACTTCTTCCATTTGGGCCACTCCCCGCAGGGGAATGCTCCCTCTGCCTGTGGTGTAAGCATCTCGAATCCCCTCCCGGGCAATAATTTCACCGCCAGTCGGAAAATCTGGCCCCGGAATCAGCTCAAAGAGCTGTTCATCGGACAGGTTAGGATGATCGATCAGGGCAATCAGGCCATCCACCACCTCCGTCAGGTTATGAGGGGGCACATTGGTGGCCATTCCGACAGCAATCCCAGAACTGCCGTTGAGTAACAGATAGGGCAGTTGGGCGGGGAGGACCGTGGGCTCTTGCTGGGAATTATCGAAATTACCCACAAAGTCAACGGTGGCCTCGCCAATTTCATCCAGGAGTCCCTCATTGCCAATCTCCGACAATCGGGTCTCTGTGTATCGCATGGCTGCTGGGGGGTCATCATCAACGGACCCAAAGTTTCCGTGACCGGCCAGCAACGGGTAGCGGCTGGAAAAATCCTGCACCATCCGTACCAATGCATCGTAAACGGCCTGGTCCCCATGGGGATGGTATTTCCCCAACACATCCCCTACCACACGGGCGCATTTCCGAAAGGGTCGATCGGGCGTCAACCCTAATTCGTGCATGGCATAGAGAATCCGCCGATGCACTGGCTTCAGGCCATCTCGCACATCCGGTAAAGCCCGACCGACAATAACGCTCATGGCGTATTCCAGATAGGACTGTTGCATCTCCGTATGGAGTGCCGTTGGGATAACCTGCCCTCCGGAAAGAAAAGTTAACTGTTTAGCCATGAATGTTATCCCTTGTGTTTAACTGAACCGTGATAGCCCGCCCGCAGCGAGAAAGTAGTATCGGCTAGTAAAGTAACGCCCTGAGACACCCTTTGCCAACTCCAGTTAGGCTAGATTAAAGAAAAATAAAATTACCAGGCCATAACGACCCACTCCTTTATTGGAAGCTGCAAGATACCCTACGAGATGTGTTGCAAATGGCAGAACACCCTGTAAACTACTCCTTTGGCTGCTATTTCTGAGTTTCTCAAGAGCATTATTCTCAAGAGCATTATTCTCAAGAGCATTATTCTCAAGAGCATTATTCTCAAGAGCATTATTCTCAAGAGCATTACAGTATTTTGCACAGGTAGTTCCGGGAGTAGATTGATGATTGCAGTAAATGAGCGAAAGCAATAGGAAAATCGCGATGAAGACCGTTTTAATCGTGGAGGATGATCAGATTAACGCCCGCGTATTCTCCAAAATACTGACCAAGCGGGGGGGACTGGAAGTTCGCCATACAGAAAATGTAGAAGAAGTGATGCAAATCGCCCAGGCCGGGGAAGCGGACATTATTTTGATGGACGTATCCCTCTCCCGCAGTGTGTATCAGGGGAAATCGGTCGATGGAATTAAAATTACTCAGATGCTAAAGTCAGACCCCAAGACAGCCAACCTACCCATTATTTTGGTCACCGCTCATGCCATGCAGGGCGATCGAGAAAATTTCCTCAAGCAGAGTGGAGCAGATGGCTACATCTCTAAGCCTGTTGTCGATCACCAGGAATTTGTAAACCAGATCATGGCGCTCTTACCTCAAGATTGAATCTCCTGCAAATCAATACTAAAACATTAGTACTATTTCCGGAATCCTGGCAAGCGCCTGCAGCAAAATTGGCAGACGAAGAACTCCCAAACTTCAAATTTATCCCTACTGGAATCGTCGTTTCGGTGCACATCTGTCAGCGTGGCCAAATTGCCCAAATTTCAACTTTAAGATTTGAACTTTATCGTGGTCGGCTCATGGGCAAGGACAGGAGGTGGGGACAGTGCCCCCACGCAGATTGACCTACCCAATCGGGGCTTCTCTCTACAAGCGCAGCATGGTCAGAGCCACTGAAATAAGAGAGAGAAACGTCATAAAACCTACCGCATCCAGCAGGGTTGTCAACAGCGGACCACTCACCAACGCCGGATCCAGTCCAAGACGCTTCAGCCCCATTGGCAGTAAGGTTCCTAGAGAAACAGCCAGAAGGACATTCGTGGCCATAACCAAGCCCGCCACAGGAGCCACCCAGCGCTCGTGGGCTGGAGCCCAAATTAGGGAAAGGAGACTCAGTGCTACACCCAAAGAAACCGCTGTGCCCAACCCCGCCAGGATTTCCTTTTTGAGGATGCTGAAGGTGTCTTTGACAGTAATTTCCCCGATCCCCAGCCCCCGTACCGTCACAGACACCACCTGGAAAGCAACATTACCACTACTATTGGCCAGAATGGGCATAATCACTGACAGCACGGGCACAACAGAAATAACTTTCTGGAAGGGTGCGATCGCACTGGCAGCCCCCACATAAAGGGCAATATTAGCCAGAAGCCAGGGCAGACGCTTGCGAATGGTAACCATGGGAGAGGCCAGAACGGCTTCATCTCCCCCAGACACACCCGCGAGTTTTTGAATATCTTCGGTGGCTTCTTCTTCCAGGATGTCCACCACATCGTCAATGGTGACGATTCCCACTAGCCGATCTTCCCGATCGACCACCGGCAGCGCCAGCAGGTCATAGCGCTTCATCAAGCGGGCCACCTCTTCCTGAGGCATCTCGGTATAGGCCTTGATCACCCGATCACTGGCCACATCCCGAATCAAGGCATCCGGTAGGGAGAACAGGAGTTGGCGCAGGGAAATCACCTGCAGCAGTTTCCGGTTATCGTCCGTGACATAGGCGTAGTAAATCGTTTCCTTGTCCCGATCGCTCAACCGAATTTTGTTCAGGGCCTCTCCAACGGTTAAGCCCTGCCGCAGTCGCACGTATTCGGTGGTGATCACCCGACCGGCAGTTCCCTCTGGGTAGCCCAGAATCGTAGCCGTTGCTTGGCGTTCACCGGGGCTGAGTTGCTTCACCAATCGCTTGACGATACCGGCAGGTAGCTCGTCGAACAATTCTGCCCGATCGTCCGGGCGCATCGACTCTACAATTTGGCACACCTGAATATCATGCAAGGAGCCAATCAGTTCCTCCTGCACATCCGGTGGTAAATATTCAAAAACATCCGTTGCGTGATCTTTATTGAGCAGGCGAAAGGCAATAGCTTTCTGTTCCGGTGGTAGATCCGCAATATAGTCCCCAACATCGATTGCCGGTAACCGATTCAACTCAAGCTTCAACCGGTTTAAATCGGCAATATCCGCCAGTGCAGCACGACCTTCAAGGGTGAGCATAGTACCTCCTCAGTCTCCCCTGGACCGGGAGACAGGCTCACCAGGCCAGAGTCATTAATTCAATCGGCAGAATGGACTAGAGTCCATGGAATTTGCAGAATGCAGCATCAGTACTTCTGGAAGCACTGCTATCTGCTATCCTACCCTTCTCAGGGACATGCTGGCAGCCCTTCGCCAAATCTTTGCAGGTCCGATGGAACCGGAATTCTGGAAAAATCCTTGGCCTGGTAAATTTTTCAACCAGTTCGTCCTACAATGCGAGACTAATACCGATTCAAAAGATAAGATTGCATCGTCTGGCCTCACTGCTGGCATCACATAACTATTGCTTGCAGGGTTTTCCGGTCATTGTCACTTATCGGATTGGTATCAAGTTCTGCATTTGAGATTATAAAGAGCGATAAAAAATTATGGATGTCAAGCTAGTTCTTCTGGTTCTATCCGTTGTTTTCACGCTGGCCTGTCTCTTTTTTGGCACTCAAAACGGGTTTTACGACACCGATAATTACCATGGCAACGGCTCTGCTCACTAATGGGTCATTGATCATATCGTTCAGGCACCATCTGTGATGTAAGTTAGCCCGTGGTTGAGCTGGAATGTTTGCCCTATGGTGTAGGTGAGGCAGATGAGGGTATTTGTCTGCTCCTCCGAATGGGATCTCATCGCATCTTATTAGATTGCGGCTTACGGGATATTGCCCCTTTGGAGGCAGCCTCAACTCCCAAGGGGCAGATTGAACTGGTTTTCTGTAGCCATGCCCATAGCGACCATGCCAGAGGGTTGCTGGCTTTTCACAGGGCCTTCCCCCAAGTGCCCATCTGCGCCAGCGAAGTCACAACCCAACTCCTTCCCCTCAACTGGCCAGAGGAAGCTGCCACAGAATTACCCTTTTTCACCCAGGCCCTCCCCTGGCGCACGCCTGTGGAGTTTCGCGATGGCTTGACAGTTGAGTTGTGGCCTGCTGGTCATTTACCAGGAGCGGCAGCGATCCTGTTGACCTATACCCCATCCGAGCTCAGGGGAGAAGCCCGACCCCGTTCCTATACTGTTTTCTACACTGGCGATTTTTTCCTCTCCAATTGTCGCCTGGTGGATGGTCTCCCTCTGGAAGAAATTCGGGGACTGAAGCCAGATGTCCTGATTCTGGAGGGAACCTACGGAACAGCGCGCCATCCCCGGCGACGGCAGCAGGAAAATCAGGTCGCAGAAAGGATCAGTCGCGCCATCTCAGAAAAACAATCCGTTCTAATCCTGGCTCCATTCCTAGGATCTGGCCAGGAATTGTTGATGCTGCTTCGAAGCCACCATAGTTTTACAGGGCGCAATGTGGACATCTGGGTTGATGGGACCGTGGCCACAGCCTGTGATTTTTACCTGGATCTGTTACCCCACTTCCCCACAGCAGTCCAGAATTTTGCCCAACATCAGCCTTTGTTTTGGGACGATCGCGTCCGTCCTCGGGTTCGCCGTCTGATTTTGCCTGAACAATACGCCCTCATCGGCCAATCGCCCTGTATTGTGTTGACCGATCGCACCGATCGCCTGGAACTCTTTTACACCTCAGGTAATACCCCATGGCTGGTACTCCTTCCCCAATATGGCCGGATAGCAGCGCCAACCCTACAAAGCACCCTGGATAAAACCCGACGATGGCCGGATAACCGTCTGGGTCCAGAGTCTGCTGATCTGCCTCCCGTGGCAGTAGAAACCTATCTGCTCACCGATCATTGTGATGGCCCCGGCACCAGCCAACTCATCCACAATTTGCGCCCGCAACACGTCATTTTTGTCCATGGTGCTTCTACCTATCTGGCAGATTTGACCAATCTGGAAGAACTCCAGAACCGCTATCACTTGCATTGCCCTGCTGCTGGGACGCCAGTGGAGTTGCCGATCGGTGAAACGTTTCTCCAACCCAGTGCACCCGAGGGAAACTTTGAGGGCGAACTCACCGAATCCGGCCCGTTGGTGACCATTACTATTCCCGATGCCGTCACTGCGGACCCCCGCTGGCAGAAATTTGCGGATACCGGGTTGATCGAAGTGCGCTGGCAGGGGGAAGAACTGGTGCTTCGGGGGCTTTCCCAGTGGGAAATTTTGGGTCAGGGAAGCGATCGTCTGCTCATGCAGGCAGAGAATGGGATACCCACAAGAGACTGTTGCGGCATTTGCAAGCATTATCGGGCTCAGCACTGCTGGAATCCAGCTTCTCCTCTGGTTAATCTGCGGGTGCCCGAAGATGGGTTTTGCCCGGCCTTTGAGTCCAGGCTAGGTTAGCGTCCCCTCTAACATCATCAGGCCCAAAGATTGACCAACCCGATCGTGGCCTTCGACTTGGCTCAGACCACGATCGGGTTATGAAGCTGACTTTGGAACCCCATCAAAAACTCAGGAGTCAGAAGCCCAAATAAAGGCTGGCTCCTGACTCCTAAAAAACTCCTCAGATTCCGACTCAAATCGATCGCCAGAGGGACAACTGCCAACCCCAATGGCAGGAGAACCTTGGGCAAAAATTTTGTTTATTACCCTTCTTCATGGTGATTACGAATTTGCTCGGCTTCGGGGCAATCTTCCGAAACCTGGGGCTCCGCACCCATCCGAGAAACTGTAGCCAGTTTCTGCATGACCGAGCCAATGCTCTCTAAGCGGACCATTTCCTCCCAGGAACAGACCTCATCTTCTTCATCGGTCTCGTACCGCAGAGTAATTAAATCTCCTTCAATATCCAGAATGCGTGCCCTTTCAATCCAGCGCTGCTGGTCCCGCAAGAAAATCCAGACTTCCCGGCCTTCAGAACACAGTTGATAGATCTTGCGGTGTAACATAGGTTGGCTCCTCCTAAGCACGAATCTTACAGGTGCTTGACTAACTTTAGCTGCTATTCGGCGTACAAATGTTTCAGACGGCAAAAAATTTCCCATTTCTCCCGCAGGAGTGGGACCATCAGGGGCAATACCAGCGTGGTTCGCTGGCCCCAGGCAATACCCAATTTGGAAGTGGGATTGAGTCTGAAGGGTGACCTGAATAGCGGGTCGGTGGAATTCGAAGGGTGAGTTTCCAGTAAGGGTTAGGCAATCGTTGATTCTCTCTAATAAATTCTTTCTGACACAATTCTCTTTGACACTGTGTGATAGAGGGTTGAATGTCATCGTCCAGGATGAAGACGCTTGACTGAGCTGCTCATAACAGACTGTCGGATAGAAGCATGACTCCGTGGAGTAGTGCAGGACACCTTTTGTAACAACATTTTAGCGATTGGCGAGGGGTGTTTGTGAACACATGCCTCTAATTTCCACTAAAGTTTGCATTGGAAAGAATTGGAGTGAACAATCCTAAGTAACAGAAATCAATCCTGCTGCCAATTCTAACCTCTTTCAGAAATTGAGAGCTTGAATCATCCAAAGATGCAAATTCAGTATTTGTTCGTATACGTTACAGGAAACATCTAAAACGTCAAGAGAGGTCTTATGCAATTGCATCTCTGTTCCTGGATTGAAGTCGATGACTACTTAAAGCATTCCCCAGGAATCATCCTACCGATCGGATCCACGGAGCAGCATGGGCCAACTGGCTTAATTGGCACTGATGCCCTTTGTGCTGAGGCGATCGCTCAGGGTGTGGGAGAAACTGCCCAGGCTCTGGTTGGCCCCACCCTCCATGTGGGGATGGCCCTGCACCACGGCGACTTTCCGGGCACCATCAGCCTCAAACCCAGTACCCTGCTGCTGGTGATTCGCGACTATTTGACCAGTCTGGCCCGTTCCGGGTTCACCAAATTTTTCTTCATCAACGGTCATGGCGGCAATATTGCGACCCTCAAGGCTGCCTTTGCTGAGACCTATGCGCACCTGGCTGAACTGGATCTGCCCCAAGCTGATCGGGTGCAATGTCAGTTGGGCAACTGGTTTGCCAGTGCGGGGGTGAACAAGCTGGCTCGCGAGTTGTATGGCGATCGGGAGGGGTCCCATGCCACCCCCAGCGAGGTGGCCGTGACCCAATACCTGTACCCGGCAGCCATCAAACAGGCTCCCCTGAGTGAGGTCGTGGCCAGCAGCCACAAAATTTACGGTGCAGTCGATTTCCGCAGGCGCTATCCCGATGGTCGTATGGGCTCTGACCCCTCGCTCGCAACACCGGAGCATGGCCGCCAGTTCTATGAGGTAGCCGTGAAGGAGCTGACGAAAGCTTACCTGGAATTTCTGAATGCAGACTGATCCACGATCGGCCTTGTTCAGGAGCGACTCAACAGATCGAACAGATCATCTTCGAGGTCATAACCAAACATCTGGGCCATCGCTTTCAGGCGAGAGCGGCTCTCCAGCCCCCGTGATCGCAACCAATCTGTCAACACAAAGACCTTGTGCATGACAAAAATTTCCAGGGCTTCCGGGTTGAATTGAATCCCATCCTGGGTGCTGAACTGGTGAGGAACCAGCATGGCCGCATACCGAACCAGTTCACCAGATTTCCAGTCCAACAGGAAGGGAATCCAGGGATAGCGGCTATCCAATCGAATGAACCAGAGCCTAATTTCGGGGATTTCAGGGAGTTCCCGTGGGTCTCCGGGTTCTAATTCATAGTCAATTTGAAACTGCAACTGTTGCTCCGAGCAGGTGATATCTGACTCTTTGAGCAGTTGCTCAATCAGAGCCTGGATGGCAGATAAATCCAGCGCATTAATGGCCTCAGAATTTAAGGTACAGGTTACTGGCATACAACCGCTGACATCTATCAGCTCATTAAGTTAAAGTTGAATTGAGTTTGTTTTAGCAAACCGCCATACAAACTTCTCAAATTCTCCGAGCTACATTGAACATTAGACAAGCGTTCTCTTGTTGTGATGTCTTATGGTTAGCTCAAAAAAAGCTGATATTCCAGTATGTCAAAGCAAGTGACCCCTTCTAAACCGATTCGATCGCTAGATGATGCCATCAACCATTGTCAGAGGCTGGGAATGCGTCTGAGTCGTCAGCGACGTTTTATTCTTGAACTGCTGTGGCAGGCTCAGGAGCACCTCTCAGCTCGAGAAATCTACGATCGCTTGAATCGTCAGGGCAAGGAGATTGGGCACACTTCTGTGTATCAAAATCTGGAGGCCCTGTCAGCCCAGGGCATTATTGAATGTATTGAGCGATCGGACGGACGCCTGTACGGAAATATCAGCGACTCCCACAGCCACGTTAACTGTCTGGATACCCAGCAAATTCTGGATATTCATGTGGAGTTGCCAGAAGAATTACTCCAGCAGATCGAGGAGCAAACTGGAGTACGGATTACGGATTACCGCATTAATTTTTACGGTTATCGTCAACCTGAAATTGCCCCGATGGAAGTCTAGGGGCGTTGCAGAGAACGCCCCGACCTGGGTCTATTCGTAGATCCAGGTGGTCAAACTGGGCTTCCAGCTCACCAATTCCTCGTCCTTGAACCAGAGGCTGACCTCGCTTCGGGCCGTTTCGATCGCATCCGAACCATGGATAATATTCCGACCAATGCTGACACCAAAATCTCCCCGCAGGGTGCCAGGTTCTGCATTTAAAGGATTGGTTCCCCCGATCAGCTTCCGGGCTGAGGCCACCACCCCTTCCCCTTCCCAGACCATGGCAACAACGGGTCCAGAGGTGATGAAGTCTACCAGACCCGGGAAAAAGGGCTTCTCCCGATGCACATCATAGTGCTTCTCAGCCAGTTCACGGGTGACGCTCATCAGCTTCAAACCAACCAGGGTGAAGCCCTTGACTTCAAAGCGGCGAATGATTTCGCCCACTAGTTTGCGTTGTACACCGTCAGGTTTGACGGCCAAAAAAGTCCGTTCCAAGAGTTACTCCTGCGCGTCCGTAATAAGGTCCAGAATCCAGATTAGCCTATTGCTCATAAATTTATTAATTGCAAATCAGGAATCGGTTGTCGATGTATCCTCTCAGCCCATTGGGAGCGGTAATTTCAGAGTCATACCCGATCGTCTGAACAATGTTCACGATCATCCCAGAGGCAACGGTGCCAATAATCTTCGAATTCACGCCTTGAGAGCGGATATTAACCGGATCCCCATCCAGGGTGCGGACCTGCTTGGTGCCTTTAAATCTGCGGGATTCACTGGGATGGGGAGCCAGGAACGCACTGGCCACCCAACCTGTTTTTCCCCCTTTAATCGTGATTTCGGCCCAATTGCCGCTGCGATCGTAGATATTGGCAATCACCTCCGAGCCATTACTGACAGTGCCAATGACATCGGTATTATTCCCAGGTTTGGTTCGGAGATTAAGAACACCATTCCGGTCCCTGGTTTTGACAACCTTATAAAAGGCTTCGCACTGGCTAGAAGCGGCTGCCACCTGGACGGGTAGGGGTGGAGTGGGAGCAGTGAGCAGAGCATTCCCAGAGGGGGAAATCGACGCGGGCTGGGTGATCCCCAGACCTACGGCAAGCCACATACCCAAAACCATGCTGTTCTCCTTTTTGTTTTTGCTACAGGCTCGAACCCAATTTTCGGCGATAGCGGACGATCAGAACCAGCCCGATCGCCACCACAGCCAGCAACAGCCACTCTTCCGGTTCTGGCACTCCCGATACTTCAAACGGCTGACCGGGTTTCGTCAATTGTTCCTTGCCCGTTTCCACTTCCCGATCGAACCGATCTTTGCGGGCCTCAGCCTGCTTCAGGGCCTCCCGCTGAGCATCATTCACCAGCACAATCATGGAGGAGTAAGGGGTGACAATTTTGTAGGATTTGGCGATCGCATGCATGGCATCCAGTTGGGCCAGTTGTCCGGCCTGACTGACCTCCCGACTCAGACCCACAATCAACTGTCGGGCTGCGATCGGAGCAAAACCACTACTGGATGCTGCTGTTGCCTGTTCCACCTGACCAGTCAACCAGGCATACCCATCCATGACATTGACTGCTGCTGCTCCCAGAGCTGTTTTTGTGGCCAGTCGTCGCAAAACCTCCTGGGGATCCGTGGAGACGCCGCCATTACTCCCCTGAATCGCCTGCAGGGTAGTGTCATCATATGCTGGGGGCAATTGGCCGCCCAGGTGCACCATCCATAAAGGCGCAGGTACCGCCGCCAGGGCTTTAGCCTCCTTGGACAGTTCATAGCTGCCCTCATCCGTCACCAGGAGAATGGCATCATAGGCCACTTCCTTGCGAAGCCGGTTAAATTGCTCCAGCATCTGCTGCAGTTGCACTGTTCCATAGAAGGTCAGTTTTTCAATTTCAAAGGAGCCCAGATTGTCAAACCGCTGGGGCACCATACCGGGGGAGCGAGTGATGTACAAATCCGCCTGGTTCTGCTTCAAGGCCACCTGCTTCAGCCAGGTGAAGGTTTTGACCAGATCCTGACGGTGAGCCCCCATGCTGCGGGAGCTATCCACAACGATCGCAAACCGCTTCCCGTTGGGCAGGCGATAGTCCCGATCGGCCAGAGGCTTCACCGTCATCTGGTAATTGTCCGCCAGGCTGATCTGGTGCAGCAGGGGACGATGATTCGAAGCGGGCAGAAATGCGGGCAGCCATTCTTGCCGATCAACCTTTACCTTCTTGCCATTCAAAATCCGTTCGGTTCTACCCGTCCAGAACGCATTCCGCTTTTCCCCCAACTGAGGCATAGCCCAGCCTGCATCCTGCCGCATGACTTTGTAGGTTAACCACAGATGCAGTTGCTGCTTCTGATCCCAACGGGTAACCGCCTGTCGGGGCACGGGAAACGCCCGCAATCGATAGTGACGAGGCCCCACCTGTTCCAGGAGAGCCGGATCTACCCGTCTCTGCACCTGTTGATTGTAGACCTCCTGAGCGGCTCCGCGCGGAGACACCACAAAGGGATAGCGATCGTCCAGCTTTTCACTATTCCCCAACCATAACCCTGTAATCACCGCACTTTCCGGCAGGGAGAAGGAGTAGAAAACCTCCTGCTCATCATTGGTTTTGTTTTCGTAGACCTCATAGAGTTCCACATCAGCCCAGTCCCTCTGTTCTGTCACCGTTACCCGCTGTTGCTTCACCCAGACCGTTTCCTGGTTAATGCTAATCAGCCCAGCCTTGGCCTCACTGCGGTTATAGGTCGAGGTCAGGGCATGTTGAATTGCTTTGCGTTCAGCCTTTTGAATCGGAACATCGAAAAATTCCTCATATAGTTTTTCGGCCCGATCGTCCTCGTCATTAGACCCCTGATACAGGAAAGGAGACATAAGCTGGTTATAGCAATCCTGCAGAAAGCGGGCTTCGGGTCGGGCAAGATGGAAGACCGATTGGTACATCTGCTCGATGTGGTTGTTATTGCCGGTCGTGCTGAGATAGCGATAGGGCAGCAGATAGGCATTCAACAGCCCTCGACGCACTGATTCGGACTGGGTCAGCAGGGTCTGCCGATTTTGATCCGTGTTGGCCAGGGTTTTCAAGGTTTGGAATGCCTGGAGTTGGGGCTGTTGCTGCAACATCCAGAATAAAATCATCCAGACAGCAGCCGGGGCCACGGTTCCGATCCAGGTTTGTAACCGCCCTTGGTGCTCCAGGGAAGCCAGCATGACCCGCCGCCAGGACTGGACATAGAAGGTAGACAGGGCAAAGGGCATGATCACAAACAGGGTTGCCGTGAAGAAGAACAAGACCACACTCAGGGGCAACCACCAGAGGGTTTCCAGGGGACGGGAGATGAACATCGAGAACAGAGCCCCCAGCCATTCAAACTTAAAGAAAGCCTGAAGCAGGACCCAGCCGAGGGGAATGGCATAAAAAGCAAACAGAGCCCCAGCAAACAGGCCGACCCAGAGCATCAGACTGTGCCCGATCAATTGCAATCGCCCCAGGCGAGGCTGCTCAGCCCTGTAACCATAGAACAACTCCAGCAGAAAAATCACGATACAGGCCAGAACTGTCCACAGCACCTGGGCTGAGGCAGGTGTCACTTCTCGAATCAGGAACAGGCGAATCAAACAGAGGAAAAACAAAGGGGCTTCCACCCCATAAAACAGTCGCATCAAGTGCAAGGGACGCCTGAGGAAGTAAAACAAGCCCAGAAAGGTACAGAGGGTCGGCACAGCCATGAGCGCCAACAGCGTCAGGAGAATATCCACAGGGACCAGACCCAGAAACCCGTCAACGATGAGTGGGGGAGCAATCAGCGGCAGAATACCCAGGTAAACGATCGTCGAGAAAGTCAAATTCCAGGACCAGAAGATCAGGTGTCCGAGGATAGGAAATAGCTGCTTCATAGCTGTGCTCCAGTAAGGCTTTGGCGAACAGTTTGGTGAATCGTCGTGACGAAGGATTGCAAGCGGGAGTCTGTAGGAGAATAGGTTTGATCAAACAGAATGGAAACCAGGAACCAGCGGCGATCGCGCTCAAACATCTGGCTCCAGATCCGCGACAAAAAATTGTCCGTTGTGCGTTGAGCAGATTGAAACCAGTAGGCTGCCGATAGCTGATCCTGCTGCAGGGAAAGCCAGCGAGCGGGCAGATCGGGAGCCAGTTGCCGTACTTCCATCCGATCGACCCTCAGCCCATTCCCCACGAAACAGAGTTCTGGAGCATGGTAAGTACTCCAGTTGGTTCCACCCAACACCAGCAGGGAGCCAGACAGACCTTCAGTCGAAACAAATCGACGTTTCTCCGTCACCAGAGCCGATCTGCTAGCAAACAGACCTTGCTCAGCCTCAGTCAGGGGGATGGGATGAGAAACCATCTGGGTTGGCCAAACCAGGGGAGCAATTGGGAGGGTTGAACGGGAGGCACTGATCCCCTGCAAGAGTAATCCCTGAGCCAGGATTGTCGCTAGCAGACCGACCAGAATCAACCGCTTGGGATGCAGAATCTGGGCAGGAGATGCGATCGCTGCTACAATCTGGCGATCCTGCCGGGGCACCCCTTGTAAGGCTCCCCAACCCAACCCGCAGGCAGCCACAAACCCCAGTAATCCCAGGGGCACATGCAGCAGATGAGCCACTTGGGGCTGCTTCAACACAGCCGTAATCAGGACCAGCAAGAGCACTCGCAGTAGATTGGCCGAGATCAACAGAAACAGGGTCAGCCCCCAGACCAGCAGCCAGCGAACACCCAACCACCGATGCTCCAGCCAGGTCGCAGCCAGCAGAAACAGGCTTCCGGTCCACAGGCTCTTCATGCCACTGCAGGGACTATCCACATGGGCAATGCCGTTCTCCAGCAGAATAATGTCATGGGAGGAAACCGCCGCCACCTGCCAGAGGGAAAGCACATGCTCGACCATTTGAGCCGTCA
This sequence comes from Leptolyngbya sp. 'hensonii', assembly GCF_001939115.1. Lineage (GTDB taxonomy): Bacteria > Cyanobacteriota > Cyanobacteriia. The sequence goes on from NZ_MQTZ01000048.1 coordinate 27,570, forward strand.
ACACTCTGGCCGGAAAACCCAGGCCGGTGCCAAATTCTGAGCTAAAGGGCAGCAGGCAGGCAACCAGGAGTGCTACTGGCAGCCCTCTGTGCCAGAGAGTAGGTGGCATAACTAGCCCCAGCAAGCCATAGGTGCCGATCGCAAACAGCAGAATGGTCATCTGGCGTAGATCGAGCAACCACTGGCAGCCGATCGCCAGGGTGGAAGATCCCAGCAACAGGGTCAGGGGCAGGAACCGCAGGGTCAACGGTTCTACCCACGGAGTTGGGGAGTGCTGCCGCGATCGCACCAGATAAAATCCAATGGCGACCAGCAGCATCCCAGCCAGAATCAGGTGGGACTGGGATCTCCATTCCAGGGATCGCAATAACCACTGCAGGGAGGAAAAATTGGCCAGGAACCAGGCCAGGGCAAGCAGACTAAAAGGAAGCCAATTTTTCCAGATGTTTAATCTGGAGGGAACAATAATCCGCATGGAAGTCCTTCTCTGAGGAGCAAAATCAGCCAGATGGCGGTTGTGTTGATGGAAAAAGCCGGTTTTTACTCCATGCTCAGTTGTTCGTTTTTGGCAGGTCAGGGAGAATCTTTAAAGAAACTTTAGATTGGTTATCCTCAAATTGGGGGCGCAACAGAGGCTGCATGAAACGGGTTATTGGTCTGACAGGTGGTATTGGCATGGGTAAAACCCTGGTTTCCCGCTATCTGGAGGCGGCCCACCACCTACCCATTCTGGATGCTGATGTTTATGCCAGGGATGCTGTAGCTCCGGGTTCTCCGATTCTGGCTACCATCGTAGCTCGCTATGGAGCTGAGCTCTTGCTGGCAGACCAGACCCTAGATCGGCGGCGTCTGGGCAGCCTGGTTTTCAACGATCCTGCCGAACGGCTCTGGCTAGAACAGCAAATTCATCCCTATGTGCGCGATCGGTTCCAGGCAGCTCTCAGCGCTGAGGTCTATCAGCAGGGCACCACGATCGTCCTAGTGATCCCACTCCTGTTTGAGGCCGGGATGACCGATCTGGTGACAGAAATCTGGGTGGTTTACACCTCCAGAAAGCTCCAAATTGAGCGACTCCTGCAGCGGGAATTGGGAGATGGCTCGGATGGGAACTCCCTAAAACTGGCAGAAATTCAGGCTCGAATTGACAGTCAAATGGCGATCGCGGAGAAAATAGGGGCTGCCGATGTTGTTCTGGAAAATTCCTCTACCCCGGAGGCGTTGTATGCCCAGGTCGATCGGGCCTTGTTCAGGGGTTCCCAGGGCGATAGATCCGCCCCCAGGAATGGTCTGGATTGATTTCAATTACCAGGTTCGCCCGATCGGGGGACTGGATCAGGGGAGGGAGGAACAACTCGGGATGGAGCGATTTCCAGAAATAGGTGACGAACTGCTCAATTTCTCGATCGGTCATGCCAGACTTCCCTCTAGCGATCAACTGGTGTTCAGCCTGCTGCCGCCATGCCAGACTGAGACGGTAGTCTACCGGGAAGAGGACCATCAGTAAATCCAGTTGATCCCAGAGGGGCAGGTAGTCCTGCAAGCTGGTATTCATATCACGAGCAAAGGTTCGATCGGCCTCAGTCACGATCGGGAAAGGTGGATGCAGAAAGGCAGCCGGATCGATCGGTTGGACGCCAACAAACCATCCCTCAAACAGCAGGATATCGATCCCCTGGACCAATTCAGGAACAGTCCGATCCCCCTGGCCCCCATGGAGCGACTTATCAAATCGGGGGACGGCAATCTCAGCCAGGGGATGAGCATCCCGCAACCTTTCCAGGATAGTCAGCCCCAGGGAAATGTCGTGGGTTCCGGGTGGCCCTCGCCAGATTAAGCGGGGATCGCGATCGCGCAGGGCCTGACGATCCTCATAGGTTTTGTAGAGGTCGTCCAGGGAAAGACTGAGGCTACGATAGCCCAAATGCTGCAGAATCAGGGTAAGCACCCTTCCCAGCGTCGTTTTACCGGTGCCCTGCCCCCCCAGAATCCCCTGCACCAGGAGTCGATTTGCCGCACGCCGATGATCTGCCAGTTTTAGCGCCAGGGGTAGCCAGGTATCCCAGAGCATGGCTGAGACATTGAGGTTGAGTTTGAGGTCGTCCTGACAGAGGTGGAGAATCGCCGGATAGATAGCTGGAAAGATCTGCAATCGTTGTTCTAAGGTCTGGTTGACATTCTCAAGGGTGATTCCAAAAGCTTGAGCCCGTTCCTGATCCTGCAAAAACTGAATCTTAAGTTGTTGTAAATCCACCATCATGAATCGCTTTTAAGGAAATTGATGATATAGAATATGGTTCGACAAAGAATAAGAGTCTTTTCTATAATTTCTATATGTGATGACTACTTATTGGTTTTTATATGTTATTGACTAAGTGTAATTGCCCCTCAGTAATTGCACTTTTTGGCTAAGTTAGATCCTTTTAGTTTGCCGCTGGGCTTCTCGGGTAAGTTAATTAACTGGCAAGTTTCAGCGCTTCTAGAAACAAGCCATAAGTCAGGCCAATTTTTAAACTATTGAGCATCGTCAATAGGAAAGGAGAGCGGCCCTCCTTAAGGTTTGCGTAAATTATTCGATTGCATATTTCGACCCCGACAACCAGGATCAACGCCACCACGATATCCCATCGGGCTGCTTGTCCTGTAGAGGTGGGGATAGCAGACCCTAAGAAAAAGCCAAACAGCAAATTCAGTCCTAACACCGCCAGACGCCGCCAGGGATTTTGAAGAATCTGCTCAATGCGGCTGGTGATGGTCTCCATCAAATTATTGAGCCGGGTATTTTGCATAAATGACACTTGCCTTGTGGGGTGAAAGAAAAGCCGTGAGTACAAAATTTATAACCTACCCCGCGATCGCCATCTCTGGAACCTTGATGGTCGGTCTGGTCGCTTACCTATTAGCCAAACCTCAAAATCCTCCTCAAGTCAGCTTTGCAGAAGAAGCCCTGCGATCGGGGGAACCTGTGGTCGAAATGACCGATCCGGCAAGACCAGCAGTGGCTTCTGCAGTTGATCGAACTGCTATGCCCGATCAAGGCAATCTCCGCATCAGCAACCGAACTGATCACCCCATCCGGGTTGCCCTACGGCAAATTACACCCCAATCCACCAGCAATCCACCAGCCCTGGGAAAACCGGTTCATTGGGATTTTGCCCCCCAGGAAGGGAGTGGCAAAGGATTATTGCTTTCTCTGCCCCAAGGTGGGTTGACCCTGAAGCAGGGAGACATTCTGGTTGCTTTTGCCCAGGATGGTTCCCGTACCTATTGGGGACCTTATGTCGTGGGTAAAACCAATCAACCACTCTGGAACAATCAAGCCAGAGAATGGCAATTGACGATAGAACATTAATGGGTTGTAAAATTCTTTCCAGGAGTTGCCTGGAAAGGAATCATTGTAAATGAGTGAGACGGATCAACCCTTACCTGAAACCCCGACTTCCAGCAGTGGACCCATCCCCCTGTCTCCCCCCCCCCGAAAGCCGAAGCCCGAAAAAGTAACCCTGGGAGAGGCGATCGCCCGGGGCTGGGATTGGATCACTTTTAGTTGGCAAACCCTGCAGCGCCTGGGTGGGCCAGGAGAAATCTTTAAATCTCTCTCCACCATTACAGGCATGATGGTGAAACGGACCCTCATTCAATGGGGTGTACTAAAGCAGAAATAAAACAGCGTACAATCAATTTTGATTTAAGTTCTGAATTTCTAGCGTGTTTTACAATTCTGCTGACTTTGCCTTTGTCACAACCCTGGAATCTAACTGGGAAGCCATTCGGAGCGAACTTAACCAACTTCGCCAGGGAGATTTCATTCCCTGGCCAGAGAAGTATCTCTATGGTAAAGGCTGGGATACCTTCGGGCTCTACGCTTTCGGTGTAAAAATTAGCAAAAACTGTAACCTCTGCCCGGAAACGACCCGTCTGGTGGAAGCAATTCCCGACTTGGTCACTGCCGGATTTTCATCCCTTGCTGCCGGAACCCATATTGAGCCCCACACTGGCTATCCGGATGGCTTACTCCGCTGTCATCTGGGCTTGATTGTCCCTCAGGGCTGTGGCATCCGGGTCGGAGAGGAGATCAGAACCTGGACTGAAGGTCAATGCATGGTCTTCGATGACACAGCCGAACATGAAGCCTGGAATCAGAGTGGCAGCACCCGCGTGGTCCTCCTCCTAGACTTCAAAGCCCCTTCAGGTCTACTTCCTGAGCCTTCAGAGGTGGAAAAACTGGAGGCTCAGGGAAATGGGGGGTTGCGATCGATCCTGAAGTTATTCCCCAAGAAGGCATCCCCCTGATTCAAGCCCGGAGACGTTGCGAGCAACGCCTCTACTGGGGACGGGAGATGAAATGGGCCCACACACCACCATCTGGCCCCGCTTTCTGATCCACATAACTGTAGGGATAGAGTAACTTGCGGCCCTCCATGTTGGTGTATCCGGAGAGGGCATCCCCCCAGGGATCATTCACCAGATAGCCCAGGGGCGTATAGCCCACCAGGGTCACAATGTGACCACCATGGGTAAACAGCCCTCCCAGTACCACAGGGCGTCCGTTTACCAGTTCATCTCGAACCTGGGACCAGCGGCGGGTCGTACTGAAGCTGGTATTAAACCCATAGGCTTTAATCAACTGGGACAGCACCATATTATCGGTCTGACTCCCCTGGCCATAGCGATCGAAACACCACTGCAACAGTTCGTCCTCCAACTGGCCGCCCTGCTGAGACCGCACGCCGTAAAAGTACATGACCATGCCAATGGCCGTCACATTACAGGTTGCCCAGGAGAGGCGGGGGTTGTCCCGCTGAGAAAAGTAGGGGACATTCAACTCCACCGATTTTGGGGCTGGATTAAAGATCTGACTGCCTCGCTTCATCCGAATATGGTTGATATACAGGTAACCTGTATTGCCAAAGTCAGGCAGGTTTTCATTCAGGGCCAGTTTGATGTGATCTCCTGTAACGGAATACCCCACAACCCCGTAGATCCCACCCTTGGGCAACATCACCTTTTCCCGATCGGACAGGGTATTCGACTGAACAGGACGTTTTTTCAGCAGGGTGGTCTGCAAAATCGTCAGATTGATGGCATTGGGGGTAAAGCCCACAATCCGGCCATCCTTCTTAATCTGAACATGTTGCCAGTAGACATAGCCAGTTTTACCAAAACCAGGAATTTCCTCCTGCAGAATTAAGCGGAAATGACCTGAAATAGAGGCGAACCCTATGATCTGCAGCACCAAGCCCTGAATCAAGGGAGTCTTCTGGCTGTCGGGCAACTGGGAGGAATCTATCGGCTGGGTTTTCAACAATGTCGTTTGGGTGACCAGAACCTGACCGATTAACGGGATATCCGCAACGTCCTCGATATCAAACCGAAGTACCTTAGGGCCTTTACTTAACTGAACATGGGGTTCATAGAAAAAACCAAATTCCCCGATCGGGGCGATCGGGGGGGAAAGTAGCAATTTCAAGTGGCCATCCACAAACCCATACTTGGTCACAGTAAAGGTTTTCCCGGCTTCCACAGTCACTTTTTGGTCCGCCTGGAGGGTAGATGAATCAGCCGGAACGACTTTAAACAGGGTATCTTGCAACACTTTCAGAGTCAGCGCTTCTCCAACCGTCATTGGGTCAGTACTGACTGTGAGATAGATCACCTGATTAGAAACTACTTTGCCACTTCGATTCGTTCCTTTGAGCCGGAGCCAGCGCTGCCCTCCAGTCTTAAATCCCTGGGGTAGGTTCACCTGCCAGGTTTTAGTCTGGGTATTGATCACCACAGTCAGAGCAAACTTATCTTCGGCCACCAGAGAAATCTGGGCTATCTGGGCAGGGTCAAAATTACCCTTCAGGATTATGGGTTGGTTAATCAGGACCTCTCTGGGGCCGAGGTAAGTCAGGGGCAATAGGGTAGATGCACTGTTGGGAATGGAAGAAGCAGAGTCGGTCATAGTTCTGGTCGAAAACTACGCTTCAATACTAATACTTCATTTTCCCATTGTTGGAAATTGGGGGGACTATCCGATCTGCCCTACAAAGACCTGTTCTGCTGGACCAGTCATATACACCCGATCGTCTGCGGCAGACCACTCGATCAACAGGAGCCCCCCCGGCAACTCCACCGTTGCCCGTCGATCGCAACGGCCCGTCATCACCCCCGCGACCAGGGCAGCACAGGCTCCAGTACCACAGGCCAGGGTGATGCCAGCTCCCCGTTCCCAGACTCGCATCTTCAGATAATCCGCTCGCACCACCTGGATAAACTCCGTATTGGTCCGTCGGGGAAACCCAGGGTGATGTTCAAACTGAGGTCCGATCTCTGCCAGCGGGATCACAGCCACATCCTCCACGAAAGTAATGCAATGTGGATTGCCCATACTGACACAGGTAACGGCCCAGGTCTGCCCAGCTACTTCCAGGGGCTGATTCACCACGGATCGATCGGCCACTCCCAGCGTAGTCGGAATTTCACCCGCCAACAAACGGGGCTGCCCCATATCCACAGTCACCTGACGATCCGCTTCCAGTTTGGGGGCAATCACTCCGGCCAGGGTATGAATCCGATAGGACTGGGAAGGAGAAGTCTGCCCGTCCCGGGTTTCCAGATCCGACAAGAATCGGGCCAGACAGCGAATTCCATTGCCACACATCTCCGGTTCAGAGCCATCTGAATTAAAAATACGCATGGTGTAATCAGTCCCATCCTGACCAGGCAAGGCAAAGATGACCCCATCGGCACCGATCCCAAAATGGCGATCGCACAGGGCTACCGCTTGCTCTGGCGTGAGGCAGGGGACTGGTTGATGACGATTGTCTATCAGAATGAAATCATTCCCTAGACCGTGATACTTCGTAAATTCGATGCCCATAACTTCTCCTGTAACCATTTGCACTTGAATAGAAGTCCCATGAACCCCTCAAAAACAATTATCTGGCTCGTTTTGGGGGGCACAGGTAGCTGTTGCCACTTGAGCGCGAAGCGCTATATATATGGATGAAGTGAAAATTGAAATCTCAAGCAAAGTTCTGTAGAAGGAATCGTCATGTCCCTAGAGCTAGAAACCGGATTACCTAGTGTACGCCTCATTCAAAACCTGATTCGAGAAGGTAAGGAGGTTGAAATCCAACTCGTAACCGGCAATAAAATATCTGGCAAAATTCGCTGGCAAGATCCCTACTGCCTCTGTCTGAGTGACACAGCAGAGCAAACGACTCTAATCTGGCGGCAGAGTATTGCTTGCATTCAACTAAAATCCTGAAGCAGGAGAACTGATATTCATTTCAGTTAAGACGCCCTGCATGCAACGCTCATAACACATTTTGCCTGAATATCACTCTCCTCTGAACAATCGTAATGGATCAATGACGCCACCAGTTCCTGAACTGGACAGGCATGGATTCATTCAACCACAATCCGCCATTCGTGAAGCTGGTACTTGACGCAACCATGCTGGATCAGCGGATCCCGAGCCACGATCGCCTCCGCCTCTTCCAGAGAACTTGCCTTGAACAACAGCATCCCTCCCCCTCGTCTGGCCCAATATCCGGTTCGGGCTTCATGGCCCTGTTCAATTAGCGTCTGCACAAAAGCCTTATGAGCTGGGACATGCTGATCAAAGGTAGCTTTTTCCACAATTCCTTCTTCGATTTTGACAAACCAGGGCATAGGCATTGTTCACAGTCTCTGTTACTAGAATACCGCCCTAAAAGGTCCGACTTTCATTCTGATCTGGGCTCCTCAGATAGATCCAAACGACTCATCCTGGCGTAATTGAAGGTGGGTTCAGATCAACATAGAGAGGAACTCGCGCCAACCATCTTTGTCACTAGGAGAGACCTATGAACCGAACCAGACGACTCTTCAATTTTGTGTTGGGCAGCCTAACCTGCCTGTTACTGATCAGCTTCTCAATTCCTTCTCTGGGTAAAACCCTGACTTCGATCGGGCTCCGAAATAACCCCGACATTTTTAGTGCCTCTGAACTGACCCAGATTGCCTCGGCTCAAACGCTGATTAACCAGCATCTGGACTCAAACTGGCAAGCTGCCGAGTCTGTTTTAGTGGCTCAGGGAATGATGGAGAGCTCCACAATGAAACGCTACCGGGTCATGCTGACTCGGGATAAGGTGGTGGGTAGTGCCCCCATGACTTCTGCCTTTGGAACCGCAGGGGCTGTACTGGTGGGCAACCGCTTGGTTCTTCGGGGAGATTTTAGTGGCCTATCCAGTGCATTGCGAGACTATGGCACAGACCCGGTCAGCCCACCTAACCCCAATATTACGTCTGCGGTCCATATTCATCGGGGAGCCACGACTGAAAACGGGCCTTTCCAGTATGCCCTGAAGGTGATGCTGAATCAGGGAGGACTATCTGGCCGTTTTGCAGGTGAGTATACCTTGAGCGATGAACAGTTGCAGGCCCTGGAGGGAGGCAAACTATACATGGATATTCACACGAAACAAAATCGGGCCGGGGAACTGCGAGGTCTGCTCCAAGCGGTTTAGGTCTGGTGTACGGCAGAGGCGCAGAGGATTGTCTCCCTATCTCTGCGCCTCTGGGTCTTTCTGGCCTAAACCTTCGCCACTGAAATGGGGCTGATATCGATATTGCGATCGAACAAAATTCTGGGCCGGAACAGGACTCGAAACAAAAGCAGCAGAGACTGAAATTCTCCCGGGGTTTCATGGCTTTTCCATTGTCCCGGACGGCAAAACAGCATCTTCACCAGGCAACGCTGTTGGTCCAAACCCAAAGAATTAAACAATACACGAACAGTCGGGAATTCTCCCTCAAAACCGCTACGAATCACGATTCCCTCCAGGTGCAGAGACTCTTCCAGAATTTCTAGCGTTACCGGTAGGGTTTCTGCTGCCACCATTTCCGGAAACCCTGCCTGGGTCAGGGCAACTTCTGCCCCCACCTCTGACACCATGGTGGTAACCCCCCAGAAGATGCCCTCTCCAATTTGCAACCGCACGGTACGGCGCAAATCAAACCATTCGTAGGGACTGGGCTTGGGCACGTCAATCAGAATCAACAGGGCAATGCCAATCATGATCAGGTTATAGGCACTCCAGAGCCAACCAAGGCCAACTCCTTTCGCCTGCAGGGCTACTTCTGGGGGCACGGTCAATTGCCAGGCTCCCTTAATCAAACACATGCCCAGGTTGAGCCACAAACTGACCGCCGTCACTCCAAACAAGAGGATGAGAGGAATCGCCAATCCCCAATTGAAGGAAAATCGATCGCTGGAAGTCCCCTTGGGCGTTACCTTGAAACCCTTTGAAAAAGGATTCACCATCACCTGCAATACGGTCAGAGCCAGGGGGAAGGTCAAAGCCAGAGAGTAAATGTCGGAGAGCAGGGCCGATCGACTGCGCCCATTCAGCCAAGAAAAAACACTCAACTGCACCACATAGTAGGGCAGGAAGAAATACATCAATTCTGGAGCCGTGGCCCGCAGCGGAATCACATTCAGAAAAGAATAGGCCAGGGGAATCACCAGAAAACCAATGCGGGGAAAACTGGAAAACCAGTGCAGCAGACCCTCCAGATGAGCCAACCGTTGCAGGGGGCTCAACCCTCGAATCGTCAGTGGATTGGCTGCGATAAAGAAAGCCTGTAATGTCCCTCTGGCCCAACGCAACCGTTGAATCGCATGGGCGGTGATATTCTCAGCCGCCAGGCCAGCACTGAGCTTTTCTTCCAGATAAAGTAACCGATAGCCCTGGGCTGTGAGCCGAATGCCCGTGAAATAATCTTCACTCACGGAGTCGGTCACAAATCCACCTGTTTCCTGCAAAGCAGACCGACGCACCACAAAAGAGGTTCCAGAACAGATGACGCTGCCAGCCCCATCTCGAATTGGCTGGATTTGCCGATAGAACACTTCTTCCTCTGGGGTGAGGATATTCTCTAGACCCAAATTCCGAGAAATTGGGTCCGCGTTATAGAAGCTCTGAGGGGTCTGAATCAGGGCGATCGTCGGATCCTGAAAAAAACCAACGGTGCGGTTCAGGAAGTTTTTAGTCGGGACAAAATCAGCATCGAAAACGACAATCAGATCCCCATGGGTTTTACCCAAAGCATGGTTCAGGTTGCCCGCTTTGGCATGACGATTATCTGGACGAGTTAAATAGTGGCAACCGAGTTCCGCTGCCAGCGCTTCCATCTCGGGGCGACGGGTATCATCCAGCAGGTAAACTCGCTTGTCCGGATAGTCGATCGCCTGACACCCTATCACTGTTCGCCGCAGAATGAACGATGGTTCATTGTAGGTGGGGATCAAGATATCCACCGAAGGTCTGAAGGTCCCTTCCAGGACAGCCACCGCAAATTGATCCGCCTCCCGTCGCCGATCCTTGACGTTCAGCATCAATGTCAGTTGAATAATACCGCCCGTCAGCATCAGCAATTCCAGCCCAAACAGCCCAATGCTGAAGCTGCCATTCAACGGCGTTGTCAAATTCAGGGTATAGACCCGCCAGGTAATGTAGCGAATCGTCAGGGCCAGCAGCATCGTTATGACCACGAAGCGAGACCAGGGCCGGGGTTGGGGTGAAACCCACATCACCCCCAAGGCAATCACCAGCAGAATCACGGTGGGAGCAAGCAGGTACTCTCCGGCCACCATTGGGACCATCAGCCAGAGGGGAGGATGGGTCAGAATCGCTTGTAACTGGTTAAAAATGCCACTGATTCGCCCTTCGCCAGCAAACCATCCGGCAACAATCAGTCCAGACAAAACTACGACAGATAACAGAATGATCGTAGCCAACCTGGGACGGGCCATAGAAGGAGCCCTGCTATTCTGGCTCGTTAGGCCACTAACCTGAGAAACTGCCATCTGTTGCTCCTGATAAAGAGATCGGGTTCAATCGATAGAAACATCCCCAACGGACTCATACCCCCTCCCTTTCCCGCACAGGCGTCGCTTGTAGAGGAGGCAGATTATGGAAACACACTTTCAATTGGTATCACTTCTTCACAACTACTTACGTGATCGTGAGCCAATCGGATTTGGCCAGCCTGTATTTCATCCCACTTAGGAACGAGAATTAAATAAAGTGTCAAACTCCTGATTGCCCTCACCCCCCTGCCCCCTCTCCCAAATTTGGGAGAGGGGGAGGGGTTGGGGGTTGGGGGTGAGGGCTGAAGAAATCCAGGTTATTTAATTCCCGTTCCTTAAGTAAAATCTCCAGGGGCGAGATCTCTGACTGCTTGAAACAGTCGCAGATCTAAACAGCAGAAGTTGATTTAACCCTTTACAATCCGTTAGAAACCAGTAAATTGCTTAGCCCGTATACTAATTTGTTTCTAGTTTACGTCGGACTCTCTTCGAGGTAACAATCTTGTCCCGTCGCCTGTCTATCTGCCCATGAGAATGTATGGAATTCAGAGATTTTCTTAGCCTGATTCATCCTGCCCTTGCCGTTTCTTTTGTGTTTCCCCTGATTGGAATCGTTGTCTATTATGCACTTCAGACTCGCCAGCGCCGTTTGCAAACGGCTGCACAGGGAAAGAGTCGTATTCCGATCGGCGTCGGGAATGAACACCTGAAACTGGGACGCTGGTTAACCGGATCCGTCGTTGGCATTGCCCTCATTGGGCTGGCTCATCCCATTTTCAAAACACTTCTGGAGACGGAAGCGTTCACCAAAACTCCTGCTAAAGCTTTCTTCATTGTCTTGATGTTCATCTTGACGATCGCGTCTCTGGTACTTCTGTACAGAGCTCATAGCCGGGTCTGGCGGGGGGTTTTTGGCTTCCTCTCTGGAGCAGGGTTGGTTATTCTGGGCTGTCAGGATGGGGTGTATCGGCTCACAGAAGAATGGTACTGGTCCCACTATTACTTTGGGATGGCTGCTGCCCTATTGATGATTTTTTCACTGGCGATCGTTCCTGATATTTACCAGGATCGCTCTAACCGGTGGCGGATCATCCACACGGTCTTGAATACGATCGCTCTCTTGTTATTCATTGGCCAGGGCATGACCGGCACCCGGGATTTGTTAGAGATCCCGTTAGGATGGCAGGAACCTTACCTTTACCAGTGCAATTTTGACAAAACCTCACCCGAATATCGAACCTGCCCTAATTTGACGCCACCGCCCAAATCGTAAAATCCAAGTATTATCGCCCGTTTCAATAGGCAACGTCTCTAGGGCGTGGGTGAGGTTTCCGCGACAATACTAAATGATCCCCCACAATCGCAATGTTTGGCAGCGTTTGGATTGTGGAACCGAAAGGCTCCCCCCATCAGATCTTCGGAGTAGTCCAGGGTCAAACCATCCAGATAGGAGAAACTTTGAGCGTCAATCGCAATCTGAATCCCCTCAGCATTGTGGAGCCGATCGTCGGGAGCAGCAGATTCAACAAACTGCATTGTATAGGAAAGCCCTAAGCAGCCCCCAACCTGAACACTGACACGGAAAAATGCGTCTGACTCTACATTGCGAGACTTCAGACGCATGACTTCTTTAATTGCAGTTTTACTTAAATGAATCATTCCTACTGGGCGCGAGCGTAATCATCCTGAAAGCGGATGATATCATCTTCCCCTAAATACTCGCCGTTTTGAACTTCAATCAAAACCAGGGGAATAACACCAGGATTTTCCAGGCGATGTTTGGTGCCTTGGGGAACATAGGTTGACTGATTGCTAAAGACAATCACCTCTTTATCATCACAGGTCACCCGGGCTGTACCAGAGACAACAATCCAATGTTCACTGCGATGGTGGTGCATCTGCAGGCTCAGACGATGGCCAGGCTTCACTTCAATCCGCTTAATTTTGTAACCCCGTCCCTCTTCCAAAACCGTGAAAGAGCCCCACGGCCTCAATTCTGTCGCCGCAACTCCTCTGGCAGCACCCAGAGGTAGGGACGGCAGCGCGTACTGGGGAACTTCTTGAAGCTGAGCCACAGTTTTTCTCCTTCTAGTTAAAATATTTAAGAGCCTGAATCTTGAGAAATCTGGAAACGGGCTGTTCTGTCGGTGCCATTTTCTCAACCTTAGCAAATACACCTAAGTAGAGCGATGAATTCCGTCTGAATCGAGTTGATTTACATCAAGTCTTCATTTGCAGCCGGTTTTGCTTTAATTTCGCTTTAAGGAAAAGCGCTGAAGGGTTGACGGGTCAGGGCAGTCATAACCTGATCCCAGCTACTTGGGGGGGGGCTGCCAGAAAACCCCAATGCCATTATGAACCCGGGCTACCGATTGGGGAGAGCGATTCAGTAACCACCCGCCCAAATAGAGACTGGTGGAACTGCCACCATCCAGGTTCAGGGCATCCACCGCCCCCAACTGTTCCATCATGCGGGCCATCTCAGTCAGGGTTGGCCCTGCCTGATAGGGCTGACTTTGAACCGCTACCAGTAAGAGTTCCCCCGATACAGTCCGACCGATCGCACTGCGAACTGCAGATTCTCGACTGAAGGCATCACTAAACTTCTCTAACTTAGGGTCCAGGACAATCTGACGGTTCTGGATCAACAATGGACCTGCCCCCAAAATCTGCGGAAAGCGCAGGACATCTTCCGGTTCTGGACGACTCTCCAGCTTGACCAGACTCCCGATCGGAAAGGCATCCACCGCGCTCTTATTCGAGCGCAGGGTAAGCAGATATCCATCAGGAGGAATCGGAAAGGCCGTCTGTCCGGCTGGCCCGCCCTGGGCATAGCCAATCACCTGCTGGTTTTGAATCCCGATCAAAATCTCGTCATTGACAATCGGGGTATAGGTGGTGCCCCACTCTAAGGTATAGCGAGAGATACCAGCCTGGACATAGCCACTATTCAAAGTCAGGACTGGAAACTGTTTACCATCTGCGGTCGTGAGTGTTTCCTGCAAACTGAAGCGACCGATCCAGATTGCCCCAGTCTGAGTCCAACCGATCGCCCCCCGGTTAAGGATGGGGCCAGACACCCAACGACCATCCCGACGAATCACCCCCAGGGGCAGTTGGGTGTTACGGTTGAAAAATCCGCCGTTAATGGCAGCGATCGCCTGCTGACGTTGAGCGGTGGTCAGTAGGGGACCCGTTCCAACCAGGGTCTCGGTATCGGTCCAGAAGGGCTTCACCGTTAGCCCAGGTTGGCGCAGATTGAGGGCCAGCCAAATGACTGGGTAATCCATTTCCCCGACACGCAGGGTTTTCTGCTGCCACCGTAGACCTGGAGCCCAGGCAATATCCCGGGGCGGCAGGGGCAATGGACGGGTATCAATCACCAGCCGGGGAGGATTAGCCAGGGTCGTCAGGGTGGGATACAAGCCCGTCGGAACTTTGACCCGCACGATCGTCTGCCCATTGCCCGATTCAACCTGAGGAGCCGGACTGTGCTGCAAGGCATCTCGGGCAATTCCCTCCAGGCTAGGGGCCAATCGTTGCAACAACTCTGGACTGGCTGTAGCAGCCAGGGTAATCACAGCCTCTCCCCCTTGCCAATCCAGTTGCCAGGGGGCAGGCCGCTCCAGGTCCAGGACTACCCGATCGCCCGACGGCTGCAATCCCCAGCTAACGTTGGTCAGACCTGGAGGAACGAGGGTCAACCGCAGAGTTTCCCCCTCAGCTTGAATGTCCCAGCCCGTCTGCCGCAGTAACGCTGTGGCATCCAGAAATCGGTAAGGGGGAGACCACTGCACCGCCAAGGGCAGGGGTGGGGAAAACCATTTCACTGGCTGTTGGCGGAAGTCTCTGGTGTTGAGCAGTTCCAGGCCCAGGAATTGGGCCAGACCGAAATCCGCGATCGCCGTATTCACCTGATCCGCCTGGGCAACCTTACCCCACTGTACCCAGGGGACAGCCTGAGGCCGACCATTGATCACCACCTGATTTCCTCGACGCAACAAGGCCGTCCCTGACTGAGATGGCCCCTGAGCCAGGGAAGATCGACGATCAGATTGGGGAGAGGATGACGCCATTGCAGCACCCTCTCCTGCGCCAGTAGTGAGCAGGGAGAACGCCGCTATCAGCAGGCAGAGGGGAAGTCGGCAGGGGGAAGATTTCCCTAAAAAGAACATGGGATAATTTGAGTTAAACTGGACTGTCAGGAAAATCTAACCTGGTGCGCCACAATCACAGGAACTGAGGAGAATAGATAGAGAGAAGGAAGGGGAATCAGCCCCCTGGCCCATAATTTAGACCAAATCACTAAAACAAAATTTATTGTTCTTCCTGGTATTGTTCCTACCTATAACCCTTTTTGGATTGTTGCTGTCCCATTGGGAGCACGGATTCAATCCAGTGAATAATTGGGTTGCGGGGGCACCCCCCACTTGATTTAATTTTCGGTCTTAACTACAAGTTTTGAGGATTGCCAGATTTAATCAGGTTTTTATAATATTCTTCTCTACCTCGAAATGAGCGTTTAGATCCTCACAGCGCTAATCTTAACGCCGTGAGGATGCCAGCTCCAGTTTAATCCCACCAGTCCGTTCGTGAGATCATCTGACGATCAGTCCAGTGCCCCTGTTCCAAGCAGAACAGGATCAGCCCCAAGACCTACGATCGACCTTCAGTTCTCCAGACTCTCTTGCCTGTCGGCAGGCTTCTTCCTCCTCCTTTACCCTTTCTACCACCCTGTTAACGCTTCTCTGCAAGGATCTAACCCTGAACCATGAACAACGTGAGCCAAGCGATCGAGACCCGGTCTGTGAATTCAAGTGCACTGTCAGACCATCGCCCTGCAACAGGATATGCAGGCCAGCGGTGGCTGGTAGAAGAGCGAGATGCCTGTGGGGTCGGGTTCATTGCCGATCTGGCGGGTCAGGCGGGTCATGGTCTGGTGGAACAGGCCCTGACAGCCCTCACCTGTCTGGAACATCGGGGGGGCTGTAGTGCCGATCAGGATTCTGGAGATGGAGCCGGGTTGATGACCCAAATCCCTTGGGCACTCCTGGCACAGCAAATGCCATCGCTGATGCCAGCGGCAACCGGGGTCGGGATGGTCTTCCTGCCTCAGAACCCGGCAGCAGCAGCGCAAATCCGTCAGATCGTAGAGCAAGTTACCGCAGCAGAGGGGCTGACTTTTCTGGGCTGGCGGGTTGTGCCTGTGAAGCCAGAGGTGCTTGGACCTCAGGCCAGGGAAAACCAGCCCCAAATCGAGCAATGTCTGATGTCCTCCACCCATCTGCAGGGAGATGCGCTGGAACGGCACCTCTACCTGATCCGCAAGCAAATTCATCAGAAAGCTGCTGAAAGCCAAATCCCCGATCGGGAAGAGTTTTATATCTGTTCCCTGTCTAATCGGACGATCGTTTATAAGGGCATGGTCCGATCGGAAGTTCTGGGTCATTTCTACCAGGATTTACGCCAGCCCGCTTATAAAAGTGTCTTTGCCATCTATCACCGGCGCTTCAGCACCAACACCATGCCCCGCTGGCCGCTGGCCCAACCCATGCGGTTGCTGGGGCACAACGGTGAGATTAACACCCTGCTGGGCAACATCAATTGGATGCTTGCCCGCGAACAAGATCTGTCCCATCCTAATTGGGTCATGCCGCAGAACGGAGTTGAGGTCGATCGAATTGCCGAGCTGAAACCCACCGTTAATGCCAACAATAGCGACTCCGCCAATCTGGACAACGTGATGGAATTACTGGTCCGTTCCGGGCGCAGTCCAGCAGAGGCCCTAATGATCATGGTGCCGGAGGCGTATCAAAATCAGCCTGATCTGGATGAGTACCCGGATATTTCTAACTTCTACGAATACTACAGTGGCATCCAGGAACCCTGGGATGGCCCCGCCCTGCTAGTCTTCAGTGACGGCAAGATGGTGGGGGCCACCCTGGACCGCAATGGTCTACGTCCAGCTCGCTATTGCATCACCCGTAACAATCTGGTAATCGTGGCGTCGGAAACGGGGGTGGTGGATCTACCGGAAGCTGAGATCGTGGAGAAAGGCCGGCTCGGGCCAGGACAAATGATTGCCGTTGAACTGGAAACCCAGGAAGTTCTGAGGAACTGGCAGATCAAGCAGCGGATTGCCGGAGCCCATCCCTATGGGCAATGGCTGGAGCAGCATCGTCGCATCCTCGAGGCTCAGCCCTTCGGTGAAGTCGCGGTGATCGATTCCCAGGGCTTACTGCAAGCCCAGACCGCCTTCGGTTACACCGCCGAAGATGTGGAGATGGTAATTGAGGTGATGGCTAGCCAGGGCAAGGAACCCACCTTCTGCATGGGGGATGATATTCCCCTGGCCGTGCTATCGGATAAACCCCGACTCCTATACGACTATTTCAAGCAACGTTTTGCCCAGGTAACCAATCCCGCGATCGATCCATTACGGGAGAGCCTGGTCATGTCCCTGACAATGCAGCTCGGGGAGCGGGGCAACCTGCTGGAACACCGACCCGAATCTGCCCAGTTGCTCAAACTCACTTCTCCAGTTCTGAGCGAAGCCGATTTGGAGACCATTCCACAGTTTGGGTTTATGACCGGGAAACTGTCCACCCTCTATAACTTGAATCAGGGACCGGCAGGGCTGCAAGCAGCGGTAGCAAACCTGTGCCAGCAGGCCACTGTCGCTGTGCGATCCGGACAGAAGATTCTGGTCCTGAGCGATCGGGTGGGAGCTGAGGGCGAGCCCCAGACCTTGAGTACAGAATGCAGTTACATTCCACCCCTACTGGCCGTGGGCGCAGTTCACCACCATTTGATCCGACAGGGGTTGCGCATGCACACCTCCTTGGTGGTGGATACAGCTCAGTGCTGGAGTACGCACCACTTCGCCTGCCTGATTGGTTATGGAGCCAGTGCGGTCTGTCCCTATCTAGCCCTGGAGAGCGTGCGGCAATGGTGGCTGGACACTAAGACTCAGGGTCTGATGCAGCGAGGTAAGCTGGAGGCCATTACCCTGGCCACAGCCCAAAAGAATTACCGCAAAGCCGTGGAGTCTGGCCTGTTGAAAATCCTGTCTAAGATGGGGATCTCACTTTTGTCCAGCTATCACGGAGCCCAGATCTTTGAAGCGATCGGCATTGGAGCCGATCTCCTCAATCTGGGTTTCTGCGGCACGGCCTCCCGTCTGGGGGGGCTGAGTGTGGCTGAACTGGCTCAGGAAGTGGTTTCCTTCCACTGCCGGGCCTTCCCGGAGTTGACCAAGCGGAAACTGGAAAACTACGGTTTTGTCAATTTCCGGCCCGGTGGGGAATACCACATGAACAATCCGGAAATGGCGAAGGCCCTACACAAGGCCGTGATCGACAAGAACTTCGACTACTACGAACTTTACAAGCAACAACTAGAAAGTCGCCCAGTCACTGCTTTGCGGGATCTACTCGATTTCCGCAGTGATCGTCCTGCCCTTCCCCTGGAGCAGGTGGAGCCGGTTGAGGCGATTGTGACCCGCTTCTGCACCGGGGGCATGTCCCTGGGAGCCCTATCCCGGGAGGCCCACGAAACCCTGGCGATCGCCATGAACCGCATCGGCGGCAAGTCTAACTCTGGGGAAGGGGGTGAAGATCCCGTTCGTTACCGAATTCTGGATGATGTGGATGGGCAGGGTCTGTCGCCTCTGTTGCCCCATCTCAAGGGTCTGCGCAATGGGGATACGGCCAGTTCCGCCATCAAGCAGGTAGCATCAGGTCGATTCGGGGTGACGCCCGCCTATCTGGCCAGTGCCCAGCAACTGGAGATCAAAATTGCCCAGGGAGCCAAGCCCGGAGAGGGGGGCCAGTTACCTGGAAATAAGATTAGCCCTTACATTGCCATGCTGCGCCGTTCCAAGCCCGGCGTAACCTTGATTTCACCGCCACCCCACCACGATATTTACTCGATCGAAGACCTGGCCCAACTGATCTTTGACCTGCATCAAATCAATCCTTCGGCCCAGGTCTCCGTCAAGCTAGTGGCAGAAGTCGGTATCGGCACTGTTGCGGCTGGGGTCGCCAAAGCCAACGCAGACATCATCCAGATCTCTGGCCATGATGGCGGCACAGGTGCATCTCCTCTCAGCTCAATCAAGCATGCTGGCGGCCCCTGGGAATTGGGCTTGACGGAAGTGCATCGGGTGTTGATGGAGAACCGGTTACGCAATCGGGTGGTTCTGCGGGTGGATGGGGGCATTAAAACTGGCTGGGATGTGGTCATGGCCGCCCTGATGGGGGGGGAAGAATTCGGTTTCGGATCGATCGCCATGATTGCGGAAGGCTGCATCATGGCCCGTATCTGCCACACAAATAATTGCCCGGTGGGGGTAGCCAGTCAGCGGGAAGATCTGCGGAAACGCTTCCCTGGCACTCCAGAGCGGGTGGTCAACTTCTTCTGTTTCATTGCCGAAGAGGTTCGCTCCCTTCTAGCCAGACTGGGTTACCAGTCCCTGGAGGACATCATTGGTCGGGCCGATCTGCTTCAGGTGCGAGAGTCCGTCACCCTGGCCAAGACCCAGACTCTAAATCTGGACTGCCTGACCCAACTGCCTGATGCCCGCACCGATCGCAGCTGGCTACAGCATGAAACGGTTCACAGTAACGGTCCAGTTCTGGATGATGACTTGCTGGCTGATGATGGGATTCAGACCGCGATTCGGAACCAATCCAGTGGGGTCAAAACGGTCAAGGTGGTAAACACCGATCGGACTGTGGGAGCCCGGTTATCTGGGGCGATCGCCAAATTGTATGGGGATACTGGCTTCACGGGCCAGATTACCCTCAACGCCCGGGGTAGCGTCGGCCAGAGTTTCGGAGCCTTCAATCATCCCGGCATGGTGCTAAACCTGGAAGGGGAAGCCAACGATTACGTGGGCAAGGGCATGCATGGGGGTGAAATTGTGATCCGACCTCCAGCAGAAGCCACCTACGATCCGGCAACAAATGTGATTGTTGGCAACACGTGCCTCTACGGTGCCACGGGTGGTATTCTGCTGGCCAATGGTCAGGCGGGTGAGCGATTTGCCGTCCGCAACTCCCGCGCCCAGGCGGTGATTGAAGGAACCGGAGATCACTGCTGCGAATACATGACTGGGGGTACGATCGTCGTTCTTGGTCGAGCCGGTCGCAACATCGGGGCTGGCATGACCGGCGGACTGGCCTACTTCCTGGATGAAGATGGGAGCCTACCCAAGAAAGTCAACCCTGAGATTGTCAAGATTCAGCGGGTAAGGACTTCGGCTGGAGAACAGCAACTCAAGGATTTGATTACCTTACAGGCCGATCGGACTGGTAGTCAGAAAGCTAGAACTATTCTGGAGCATTGGTCTGACTATCTACCCCGATTCTGGCAGGTGGTTCCCCCGTCCGAAGCGAATACCCCAGAAGTGAACCCGGAAGTGGGATCGGCAAAGGTCCTGAGTTCGGTTCAGTAATACCGCAGAGGCGCAAAGACAATGAGACAATCCTTCTTGTCTCTGCGCCTCTGGGGTTAGTTGATTAGCCCCGCTGCCAGCGGAGGCGAGAGCCAGCACCGAGAGCCCCGATCGCCAGCAGACCTAACAGTGCTGCAGATTCCGGAACGGGTTTGGGATCAACAGGGTCGTCTGTGGTTCCACTGTCGGTATCAGCCAGGAAGGACAGATCTCCCTTGAAGCCATTGGCCCACTGCAAGGTCAGTTGGCCGAACAGATCTCCCACAGAGATATCAATCGGAACCGAGTAATTAGACGAGGTGGGAGCCTGGCCACTCTGGACATCAAAGGTTCTACCATTTGCTGATCCGGGTGTCCCAGGGCTGGGTTCACTCAGGTCAAAAACCGTGTTACCCGGAATGGCATTGATGAGCAGGGAGGTAATGCTGCCACTTCCCCCATAGCTCAGGGTCCAGGGGCTGCTAAAGGTATCCCCAGACTGGACCAGGGACCAACCCGTTCCAAACGCACCCCCAGCACCAGGACCTGTATCGCCCCAGATTTTGGTCTCCGAGCCCCCTCCCAGGAACTTGACGGTGACTTCCATCCCGTCCATGTCATCCCCAAAGGTCTGGAAACCTGTCAGGGTTGTGGCGTGGGAAGGAGCAGCCAGAAGCGTGCCCATGGCTGCGATCGCTGTACCTAAAACCCCTGCAGATAAGGTTTTTGCAAAAGACACCATATATCGTATCTCCAGTTGACTAACGTGTGTGATTCCGTCATCTGTAAGCAAACGATGACAGGAATAATGACTGATACGCAGCCAAATGTGAAATTCTCAAGAATTTAGGCTTCTCTTTACAAAAGAAAGGAATCAAGAATCTTCACAAAAGCACCCTTTTATGGGCAAAAGCAAGGCCAGGAAAGCTTGCAACGACTTCCTGGAAAACACTTAATGAATGAAGATTCTATGAAGCAAGGCTCAAAGTTCCGGATGGCTGAGTTTTACTACTCACTTTTAGGCCGCAATTCCGACAGACAACCTCTTGCCGACCATGGTTTTAAATTCAACATTTCTCTTGATAAAGGCGCACAATTCGATCGACCACCTCAGCCACCGTTAATCCATCGGTCAGGATTTCGATCGCATCCTCTGCCTGCCGTAAAGGAGCCAGAGCCCGGGTGCTATCCTTGCGATCCCGTTCCAGGATGGCATGCTCCAGTTCCTCCAGACTAATCTCACCCTTGCCCTGGTTTTTCAGGTCTTGCTGGCGGCGTCTAGCCCGTTCCAACACCGAGGCGGTCAGGAAGATTTTGATTTCGGCATCAGGAAATACATAGGTACCAATATCCCGCCCTTCGATCGCAATCCCCCCCTGTTCACCATACCGCTGCTGCTGTTTCACCAGTTCCTGGCGCACTGCAGGCTGGGCCGCGATCGTCGATACCTGAGCTGTAACTTCTGGGGTTCGGATGGCTTCCGTGACCTCCTGCCCATTGATCCAGACCTGGGGAGGGGCCTGAAGATCCGCCTGACTCACCAGCTCAATCCGGCAACGGCTGACTAGCTCTGCAACCGCCGGTTCATCCTGGAGGGAAATTCCCGACTCCAACACCAGCCAAGTCACAGCCCGATACATGGCTCCCGTATCCAGATACAACAATCCCAACGACTGGGCCACCAGCCTGGTTACGGTTGATTTACCTGCCCCGGCGGGTCCATCGATCGCAATCATCGGCTTGCGGTTGGGTCTCAGCAGAATGTTATCAATTAGACGGGTAGAACCCAACCGCGCAGCAACTGCCATCAGTCCTGTTTTGATTACTCTATCCATAGGAATCATCGTGATTGGATCGACCATCTCTATATATTCCAACTGCAACTCTGGCACAGTTGCTAATTCTAGCCTGACAATTTCAATCAGGACACTGCTATCCCGTTCTCCTCTCTGAAATATCTGCTCAGCCCGCTGTAAAGAGCGATACAGAATCGTTGCCTGTAGCCGTTGTTCTGGGGTCAGGTACTGATTGCGGGAACTCATGGCCAGCCCATCTACTTCCCGCAGGATGGGACAGGCAACAACCTCAACCGGCAGGTTCAAATCCGACACCAGTCGCCGGATGACAGCCACTTGTTGAGCATCCTTCTGTCCGAAGTAAGCCCGATCGGGCTGGACGATCGTCAGCAATTTGGTCACGATCGTCGCCACTCCCGGAAAGTGACCTGGACGATAGGCCCCACAGAGCCTCGATATCAGCTCTGGGGGAGGCATCACCTGGGTCAGCGGTTCTCCCTGCCCATACATTTCCTCGACCGTCGGGGCAAACATGGCATCGACACCAGCCTCCACACAGAGAGCCCGATCCTGCTCCAAAGCACGCGGATAGCGATCGAAATCCTCATGGGGACCAAACTGGAGCGGATTGACGAAAAGACTGACGACCACGATGGCATTTTCCCGTCTAGCTCGCCGAATCAGGCTCAGGTGCCCCTGGTGTAGCGCTCCCATGGTTGGGACCAGCCCCACCTCTTCCTGAAGCAGGATCAATTCCCCTGCAACGATCGGCGGCTGCAAAACTCGCTGCTGCGATCGTTGCAGCTCCAGAAAACAGCGCAAGCCTGCGATCGTCCTAAACAGTCGCACCCCATCCCCCCGACTTTGCTTCAAACCCCCCTTGCATAGTAGTAGATTCCGCCATTCTGACAAAATACCTTTGAACCCGATCCAGCTCGCCCAATCCCCCTCACATTTGGACTAAACTGATGCCTAGAGGTGAACTGAAATGGTCAATACAATCCCTCCCCTCCAAAACACGATCACTGATATCTGGGTGCCAGCCACCTGGGAAGAATTTCTGGTGCTATGCGATCAACCTGAATTAGAGCAGGCGCGATGTTATTACGATGCCGGTTGGATGAGGATTGAGACAATGCCCATTGGGTCTGCCCACGGTCAGGATAATTCAATTCTGGCAGCAGTCATAAGTCTATATGGGACACTGAAAGAAATGACCTATGTGTCATTTACGAATACCAGTTTTCGTAAAGCTGGTGAGCGGGAATGTCAGCCAGACTTAGCCTATTACATTAGCTCCGATGTGCAGCGCCCGACCAAGAATAATCAGCCGGTGGATGTCGAGGTCTGGGGTTCCCCAACTTTAGCGATCGAAATCTCATCCACAACTTTAAGTGATGATTTAGGCCAGAAGCGTCTGCTGTATGAGCGGCTTGGGGTACAAGAATACTGGGTGGTTAATGTTACAGCAGCCACGGTAATTGCCTTTGCGATCGCCGATGGCGGCAGTCGGCAAATTCAGGTATCAGCGGTGCTGCCCAGTTTGCCCATGACGGTGATTGCAGAAGCCCTGCGGCGCAGCCAAAGCGAGGACGACGGAGCCGTGAATCGCTGGCTATTTGAGCAGTTTCGATAAAACCGGATTGTCCAGTAGCTCACAAAGGATCTCTAAAGACCAGGGAGTGAGGCATGATAAAAGTATTCGCCCTCTCCAGTTAAAAGATAACGTCAATGGTCAACACGATCGCGATCGGCAGTCTCACCCTGCCAGATCTCATAGAGAAACAGCAGTTGCAACTGACGGATGATCCGCAATTTTTTCCAGAGTGGCGATTACCGCTCCCGGATCTGGGTGAAGACGAAAAGCAATTTTTGGATCGCGTTCAACAGGACTATTTTGATCAAACTCGACAGGGGCGAGTCTCAGAAGGGCTGGTTAAACTGGTGGTTGTTTCGCCCCTGCTGCATTTAGCCGGGTTTTATCGCATTCCCTTTGAAGTTCACTTAGAAGAATCGGTTCAAATTGAATGGTCCGAAGCGGGCGAAATTTGGCGAGGACGGATTGATGCCCTTGTCGTTCAGGATCAATTCTGGATGCTTGTCATTGAGTCCAAAGGGTCTGCTTTGGGGATTGACCAGGCCATTCCACAAGCTTTAGGCTATATGTTCACCAATCCCCATCCAGAATTGCCAACCTACGGCTTCGTTACCAATGGCAGTAGCTATGGATTTATCAAACTGGTGCAGCAACCCCGTCCGCAGTATGGCGTCTCAGATATTATGCTGCTGTTGCCGGGGCGTAACTGCCTCTATGGCGTGCTGGCGATTCTAAAGCAGATTGGCAGTCAGTTACGGAAATCTGTTTGAAGTCAATCATGGCCCTGGACAAATTCTGAGATAATTAGGATTTATTCAATCTGGGTAATGGGTATGAAGACGGAGCATCGGACGGTTCAGTTGGATCAAGCAGGTCTGGATCGGGTGATTCGGGTTGGCGTTCTGGGCTTTGGCGGCCTAGGGCAGGCAGCGGCAAGAATGCTGGCACCGAAGCAAGAGATGAGGCTGGTGGCCGCCGCCGATCGGGAGGGCTATGCCTATGCCGCTGAGGGACTGAACCCCGATGCCTGTATTGCCACCTACCGGAGTCGGGGCACCCTGGGGTATCTGGAGCAGAACGGAGTCCTGAGTCCCAACAGTATTGAGGCTTTGATGCAACAGGCCGATCGGGTCGATGGCTATTTCCTGGCCCTGCCCAACCTGCCCAACACCTTTATGGCTGATGTGGCTCGTCGCTTCATTGCATCCGGTTGGCAGGGGGTGCTGGTGGATGCCCTCAAGCGCACCAGTGCCGTCGAGCAACTGCTGGTCCTGCGGGACGAGTTGCAGGCTGCCGGAATCACCTATCTGACTGGCTGTGGGGCCACGCCAGGATTGCTAACCGCCGCCGCTGCCCTGGCCGCCCAGAGCTATGCCGAAGTCCATAGTGTGAAGATTACTTTCGGTGTCGGGATTGCCAACTGGGAAGCCTATCGGGCCACAATTCGAGAGGATATTGCCCATCTACCTGGTTTTACCGTTGATCGGGCGCAGCAGATGACCGATGCAGAAGTAGAAGCCCTGCTGGATCAGACGAACGGCATTCTGGCTCTGGAAAACATGGAGCATGCGGACGATATCATGCTGGAACTGGCGGGAATTTGTGGACGCGATCGGGTTACCGTTGGCGGTGTTGTCGATACCCGCAATCCCAAGAAGCCCCTGAGCACGAATGTTCAGATTACCGGTCGGACATTCGAAGGGAAGATCTCAACCCATACCTTTACTCTGGGGGATGAAACCAGCATGGCTGCGAATGTGTGCGGTCCTGCCTTCGGGTATCTCAAGGCGGGGCTGTCCCTGCATCGCCGGGGCATTTACGGGTTGCTGACTGCCGCCGAAGTCATGCCTCAATTTGTTCGCTAGGTTAGGACTCACCCCGGCACCTCTCCAGATGAGAGGAACCCCTCGTGCCCAGACTCTGCCGAGTAGACCCACCCCGGCCCTGCGGGCCACCCCTCCCCAGGGGGGATTTAAATCGGGTTCCTTGCTTTGCTCTAAGCTCCTATGAGATTTACAAAGGAGGAGATGGATGGCAGGTCTAATCACTGGCTTCCGCAGGACTGGGCTTCTGGGCCAGCATGCCGAAATGGCCGGGGCCAAACAGGAACGAGCCATATCCCGTCAAGGTCTTTACCTGAAATCCGACCTGGTGTAAAGGTGCCTCCAGATCCGCTGGCTGGAACAGCCTTTGCCGATGGACTTCATAGTCTCGGTGATAGAGTTCCCCCACCCGCCGAAAACTGGTGATCTGGCGCGTCAGAACCTGCTGCTCCAGGTTTTCCTCTGCCTCCACCAACACCACCCAATCCGGTCCTTCCCGGTAGGTGCGTCTTGGCCCTGCTCCCGGCACCCGTCCGGGAGCAACCACATCAAAAATGAACAATCCTCCAGGCTGCAAAGCTGTATAAACCTGGCAAAAAAACTGCAGCAAGCCCTCGTCCGTATTGTTCGGATCAAAGAGATAGCTGAGACATTCGCCCATGGCTGTGATGGCCGCACAGGAAGGCAGTTCCGTTGCCAGGAATGACCCCACCTGAAACTGCCCTTGGGGGACTCGATCGCGGGCGATCGCAACCATGGCTGCGGACAGATCAATCCCTAAAACCGAGTACCCGGCCTGGTCTAGGGCTGCGGCCCAGATGCCACTGCCACAGCCCAAATCAACCACCAGGCCGGAGGTCAGGCCATGGGTTTGCAGGAAGTCCAGCAAGCCTGGGGCCGACTGACGGGCAAAGTCGCCATGACCAACATCATGGATATAAGCCAGGTCATCACCGTAGACTTGCATCTGGCCATTCCAACTTTTGGATATTTCCAGTGACAGAAGTAGTTTCATCCAGGACTTCTAACTTGACCATGGCCGTTCCCAGTTGAATCAGTCCGATCGCTTCAGCCGCACCACTGGAGAGATCAATGACAATGGATGAATCCTGGTGGCGATCGTTGATCCTGACGATCACGGAACGGCCATTGCGCATATTAGTGACTCGAACTCTTGTTCCAAAGGGGAGGGTGCCATGGGCCGCCGTGAGTTCCTTAGGATTAAACCTTTCCCCATTGGCCGTCCTATTCCCAGCGAACCCCGGTCCATACCAGGTAGCCATCCCTTGAGACACAGATTGAGCCAGAGCAGATAGGGAATAGCTAACGATCAGGATCGTCAGCGTGGCTAGAAAAATAGTGCCATCCAGCAGTCTTTGCTTCATAAAACCTCAAAGGGGCATCTTAGGAATGAGAATTAAATAACACCGATAAACTCCTGATTGCCCTCACCCCCCTCCCCCTCTCCCGATGGGAGAGGGGGAGGGGTTGGGGGTTGGGGGTGAGGGCTGAAAATTTCGGAGTTATTAAATCCACGATCCTTAGGGTCCCTCAACCGAAATGGGATTTGGCCTTGTCACCCAGATCAAGCTATTGGGGGTCAATTGCAATTAGAGTCTGAACAGCCATCAACAACTCCTGGATAGTATAAGGCTTCGACAGAAAAGTTTTAACCCCGGCTGCCATCACCTTCTGCCGATTGGAGTCCAGACCGCTGCTGGCAATAATCTTGACCCGTGAATTAATCTGTTGCAGGGTACGAATAGCGGTCAATCCGTCCATATTCGGCATCATGATATCGAGGAGCACCACAGCAATTTCTGCCTGATGCTGAGCGTAGAGCGAGAGGGCTTTAATCCCATCCTCGGCAATCAGGGTACGGAAGTTACAACTTTCCAGCAGAGCCTGAGTCGTCTGGAGGACTCTGGCTTCATCATCCACAATCAAAATGAGTTCCCCATTCCCCTGAGAGACCACTTCCTCTGGAGTGGTTGTTGGGGTGATCCCTTCTGCAGAAGGCAAATACACCTTGAACTGAGTCCCTTGACCAACCTCACTCGATACCTGCAAAAAGCCACCCTGGTTTTTGACAATTCCCAACACAATGGAAAGCCCTAACCCAGTGCCCTTACCAGGCTCTTTGGTGGTAAAAAAGGGATCAAAAATGCGATCGAGTAATTCGGCTGGGATACCTGTGCCAGTATCTGAAATTGTCACCATGACATAGTTTCCTGATCGGGCATCGAGATTGAGCAAGGCATCTGCCGCATCAATATGACAATTTTCAGCAGTCACGGTTAGAACCCCGCCATTGGGCATGGCATCCCGGGCATTGACACAGAGGTTCAGGAAAACCTGATGGAGTTGAGTCGGATCGGCAAGAACCAGCCACAGGGATTGCAGAGGAAGATCCTGATGAATTTCAATGGATTTTGGAAAGGTCCGTTGGGCGATCGTGAGCACATCCTGTAACAAATGCCGGATCTGCAAGGTGATGTGTTTTCCTTCTGCACCGCCCCGAGCAAAAGTCAGGATTTGTTTCACCATCTCTGCGCCCCGTCTGGCACTTTCTTCCAGGGTTCTTAAAAGTTCCTGGGTGCGATCGTCGGCATTCTGCAATTTCATCAGGAGCAGTTGGGCGATCGTCAGCGTCGGGGTGAAGACATTATTGAGATCATGGGCAATTCCACTGGCCAGGGTGCCCAAACTTTCCATCCGCTTGGCCCGGTAAAATTGGGCTTCCAGTTGCTTTTTCTCGGTGATATCTCTGGACACTCCGGCAATACGGTACAGTTTGCCCTCGCCGTCTCGCACAGGAAATGCCCGATCCCAGATCCAGCGCAGCATTCCATCGGGACGAATAATTCGGTACTCAATATCCCGTTCCACCCGTTGGGAGATATTCTCAAACCAGGCAATAACCCCCGGTTTGTCTTCTTCATGAATAGCATCCAGAAACGAGTGAGGATGCTCATAAAGGCTGGCACAGGTCCGCCCCCAAATGCTTTCATAGGCAGGACTGACATAAAGCATCTGGTGCGCTGGAAAGGTAGCTATCCAGAAAATATCGTGGATGTTTTCAGTCACCTGACGGAACAGCGCTTCACTCTCTCGCAAGGCTTCTTCCATCCGTCTGCGATCGGTAATGTCCTCTTCTGTTTTGACATACCCAATAATCTCGCCCGTGATCGATCGCATTGGGGCCGCATGGGCAGACACCCAGCGCACCTCTCCCTGGGGAGTCAAGAGCCGAAACTCCCGATCGAACTCCTGTTTCTGCTCCAAATAAGCTTCCCAGGCAGTGATCACGGTTTCCCGATCGTCCGGGTGAATCGCCTGGGTCCAGCCATTACCCATACAATCCTCCGGTTTTAACCCCGACATGGCCTGCCAGCGGGCATTGGTATACAAACAGCACCCATCGGCATTGGTCTGGCAAATCCCGATCGGGGCCGAAGCACTCAAGGAGCGAAAGCGCTCTTCGCTCTCCTGCAGGGCATCCTGTACCCGTCTGCGCCCCAGCAACTCCCGGTGCGTCTGCTGATATAGTTCTGATTGCTGAATCGCAATCCCGACCTGAGTGGCCAACTGCCGCAGCAATTCCATTTCCTCCTGGTGCCATTCTCGGGGACTGGCACAGTGATGGGCCACCAACAACCCCCACAACTCATCCCCCTGCAAAATGGGAACCACCAGATTGGCTCGGACTTGAAAATGGGAGAGCAGTTCCCGATAACAAGGCTGAACCTCTGCCACAAGCAGATCGGTGATGGCCGAGATCCGCCCTCGGCGATAAGGTTCAGCATAACGCTCGCCAAAACAGGGGTCGTGAATCAGGGTCGAGAGAATAGAGGTCCAACCAGGACCCACTGATTCCGTAACAATGGTGCCTCGCCAATCAGAACGAAAGCGAAAGATCACCGCCCGATCGGTTTGTAGGAACTGCCGCACCCGTTCCACAGTTCGGCGGAGAACTTCGTCTAAATCCAGGGATTGGCGAATGTACTGGGCAATCTCCGCCACCAACTGTTCTTGCACCAGTTGCTGTTGAAAGGCTGCTTCCGCCTGCTTGCGCAGGGTAACATCCGTAGCCACCGTGGTTACAATCCAGCAAGCAGTCCCCTCATCCCGCCTGGACGTATAGGTATCCGTGATCCACCGTTGGGACCCGTCTTTGTGATGAAAGCGATACTCAAGGGTTACGGTTTCTCCATTAAAGAACTGTCCAAAAGCGGGAACAATCACCTGCTGCCAGTCTTCTGGATGCACCCTCGACATCCAGAGCGTCTTGTCTGCCATCAGTTCCTGGGAAGAATAGCCAAACAACCGTTCACATCCGGCAGAAAAGTATTCGTACTCCCAGTCTCGATTCGCAAATACCCGAAAACTGGTAATCGCCGCGATCGCATTATTCAGGACATCATGCAATTTGCCCTCTGAAGCCTGCAGGGCCATTTCAACCCGTTGACGCTCCGCAATTTCCCGATGCAGGCGGCTGTTGGTCTGTTTCAGTTGGACTGCCTGCGCTTCCAGCCACTGCTGCAACACCTCGATCGTCTGATAGAGTCTGCTCTGCTCAATCAGCCCCACCAGATCCCCCCGATCGTCAACAACGGGCAAATGACAAATGCTATTCTGGTGCATCAACGACAGAATATTGCGCACATTACGGGCTGCCGCAGGGGGCAGAGTAATCACAGGTTGCCCCATGACTTCTGATACTGGAATAGTGGCCAAATCCAGCCCAGAAATAGCCAGACGCATGCCATCCCGTTCTGTGAAGATGCCTTCTAACCGCCTGTCTGACACCACCAGCGCACAACTGGCATGGTTTTGATGAAACTGGCCGAGTTCTGGGGGTTGCGCCAAAGTCTTCTTCTGCAACAGGGCAGTTACCACCTCCAGGGCGGAAGTCTCTGGCGTAACGATTAAGGGATTGAGATCGATAATCTGGTCCAGAATCGGCAAATTCATGGGATGAAATCACCCAACAACAAGAGGTGAGGCAGGATAATCCTAAATTACCGCAAAGATATGGCGGTTGATCTCCTATCCCTCTGCAGATCCAATGGGGTTATTGTGAGTCTAGTTAGACACTTAAACCAGGCTGACCAATGATTAAAAGGGGGTTGAGTGCCTTAGCAAAAAGACCGATTCATCTGAAGTCCAACCGATGAATTCTAAACATTCCTTGATAAAACCAGTGGCAAAGATGAATTTTGGGTGAAGCAAGGAACAGTCCCCTACTTCTTCACTTTTCAGTGGAAATCTAGAGCAAGGATAGCTGAAAGAACTACAGCTCTCACACCAGATCAGCAAGCTCTATCGAGGGAACAGAATGGTTAGAACATTGGTTGAGCGATCGCAGCAACTGCAGGACGTGGACAACAGCAAGGCAATGGCCTTCTCCCAATTGGGTGATCAATTATTTAATGAACTGGCAGCCAGAATGGCCACCCGGCACCAATATCGGCTGTTATTTGAGCACCAACTGCGGCCCGAACTGTTTCAGCAGATTCAAAATGCTGCTGCAGGTTTTATCTCAGCCTGTCTGAACAGCCCCATCATCCTCTCAGAAGCGGAGATGATTGAACGACTACTGGGGGCCAGAGGTACCCTTCCCAACCACACAGGCACCGGCTTACTAATGCCCAAGCGGGAGCAGAGCCTGGAATTCAATCTGTTTCAAAAAAGCGTGGCCAATGCCTTTCGGCAGTTGGGAGCCAATGATCTAATTGATGCGGTTGATCTGCCCGTTAATCTGCGGATGGTTTACGGCAAAACAGACCCCGAAAAATTGCGGCTGCCGTTTACCAGCACCAAACTCCACAGTGATGTCTGGGCCGGGGTGCATGCCGATGCCACTGTAGTTGTTCTGCCCCTGTTTGGCGATATCGAAAATATTACGATCGAGGCCGGTGAGATGCCCCGTGAGATGGAACTCTCCGCCATGCGCGTCATGTCTGACTTTGACGAAGGTCGGGATATCCCCAAGGTCGTATCCTACAGCGATGCCCAACTCCAGCATGGAACGATGTACTTCAACGATGCTCGGGGATTACACCAGACGGTCAGACGCACCTCCGAAGGGCTGAGAATCTCTGTGGACTTCCGCTTCCGTCGCAAATTCAACGAGGCTTACCGGGCGATGGTTCCCCCCAGCATCGGCGGTGTTGAAGA
Source organism: Leptolyngbya sp. 'hensonii' (assembly GCF_001939115.1). Classification (GTDB taxonomy): domain Bacteria; phylum Cyanobacteriota; class Cyanobacteriia. Next base: position 59,248 of record NZ_MQTZ01000048.1, read on the forward strand.
AGATAACTGCGTGCCCTATGAAGAGTGGCTGCAAGTCGGCAGCGATCGCCTGATTGTGTTTGATGAAACCATGGCTCAGTGCCGATCGAAGCAGGGTCAAGGTGGCCCAGTGCCACTCTACGCTCGGGGTTATCGGAAGGTTCAGCTCTTTGACCAGCCTCTGTAAGACTGCGTTACCCGATCGAAATTGTTGCAGGACGTTTTGTTCAGGATTGAAAACATGAAAACCGATCACTGTTCAACCCAGGAGTTATACAACGGCACAGCCTCAAGCTGGGTTCGAGGAGAGCCCAGTTCCCTATCTGACTTTACAGCTCGTCCGGCAGTACTAGAGCTATGCGAACCCATTGCCGGATTGCAAATCCTGGATCTGGGATGCGGGGAAGGGTATTGCAGCCGGGAATTACGCCGTCGAGGGGCTGGGGAAGTCGTGGGAGTTGACCTATCCCAAGGCATGATTGCTGCGGCCCAGGCCCAGGAAGAACGGGAGCCTTTGGGGATTAATTACGAAGTAGGCTGCGCCACCGATCTGACCCGATTTGGCGATCGGCAATTTGATCAGGTAGTTGCCGTTTTCCTGTTCAACTACTTGACCCTAGCCCAGACCCAGGAGTGTATGACCGAGGTCATCCGCATTCTCCGTCCGGGTGGACGGTTCATCTTTAGTGTGCCCCACCCGGCCTTTCCCTATATGCGACAGGCAGAATATCCCTTCTACTTCCAGGTTGAAGAAGGGGGATACTTCAGCCAGCGCGATCAGCAATTTCCAGGCCGGATCTGGAAACGAGACGGCTCCTCCCTGGCCGTACAACTGGTTCACAAAACCCTGGAAGATTACTTCACAGCTCTGCAAACAGCTGGCTTTAAAACCATGCCCACCCTGCGTGAACTGAAAGTTCTGCCGGAGCATGTTGCCCTTGATCCATCGTTCTTTGAACCCCTGGTTGACTATCCCCTTCATCTAGCCTTAGAGGTGTCGAAATGAAACCCCTATCTTCTTCTGTGATGCAGACCTTCAGTGAGGTTGCGGCAACTCATCCCCTCTGGAACCATGAATTCCTGGGCCGGTGTCGGGCTGGACAACTCACCCTAACCGAGGTACAGGTGCTTGCGGTTCAGATGTATAAATTCTCGAAGGAGTTCAATCGAATTCTGGCTGGGATTTTGTCTTGCTGCCCCGATGAGAGTGCCCAATTTGTGATTCTGGAAAATCTGCTGGATGAGATGGGCCAGGGAGACAACAGCCTGTCTCACCCAGAACTCTTTCGCCGCTTTACCCGAGAACTGGGAATTAACGATGAAACTCTGGCCAGCCTGCCCACAGAGCCAGAAACTCGCCACCTGATTGAAACGTATCTGAGCCTGCCCCACCAATATGGTTATCTGGGTGCTTTGGGTGCCATTTGTTTTGCCTCGGAAGGAATTGTGAGCTCCCTATATACCCAACTCCAAAATGGGATTGTTGGAGCCACTTTTTTATCCAGAGAATCTCTCATCTTCTTTGATCTTCATATCGATGTAGACGTTAGTCATGCAGCAAAATTAGCTGCCCTGATCGAGCCTCGGATTACCACCACAGAAACTGCCATGGATGTAAATCGTGCTATTCTAGAAGCAATGAATGCAAGAGTGCAATTCTTTAATGGAATTCAGCGAAAAGCCACCTCATGCAGCTCGAAAAACCATCTGTCACTGCTCTTGTCTGCATAATCATGATAACTTTTCACCTCGCTGAAGATATGGGGTGAAAAGATGGAGTAAACCCATAGGGCGAAAACATCTCCAGTCTTAAGTTTATTGTTGCCTACTATCACTACTTTAAGCCCTACCTGCTTTTTCCTTGCTATTATCACTTTTTGCTATCACTACAACCACTTTATCCAGAGGCTATTTCTGGAGAAAATACACAACAATTTAGCTCAATAAAACAATTCAACATAGAGTTTGAATTGAGTCAGTCACATCAGCTTTCTAGACAGAGTGCCGATCGAACCAGTATGAGCGGGGAAATTTGCATCTTAATCTACCCCGATCGATGAAATGGAAATAGTTTATCAGCCGACATCAGCAGTTCAGAGAAGTTCTCTCTAAAGTAATTGTCAAAAGACAAATTGCCTGATACGGGGCAAACATTTTGCCTGCGTTATGAGTGAACCACTTACCCTGATGAGTCAATCAGGTATTTTCAGATGATTAAATTTCTTGTTTCAGGAAGCAAGAAATTTCAAAAACCTTATCTGGAAAACATCAGTTTAGCCAGACGAAATAGGTTGATCTGAATCCGCCTGCTGAAGGAATATTGTTCCCTGGTCAAAGAGAAGGGTCGAAACCATGACATCTGAGTTGAATGTACAAGAACTAACTTGCAGCCACTTCCATGTATCTGAGTGCACTCAAGCTTGTCCGCGCTATAATCTTTTGCCAGATTTGCTGACAGAAATCTTTCCATTTCATATTGCATTTAACCGCAATCATGAGATTGTTCAGGTGGGGAAAGTGATTCAACAACTGTATCCCAATCTGCAGATTGGTAGTCAGCTTGAGCAACATTTCCGCATCGATCGACCCAAGATTCCATTAAGTTTTGACCGCATCAGTCAGCAATCTGGAGCCTTATTTCTCCTGGAATCTCTGCACAACCGCATGAAGCTCAAGGGACAGATGATGTACATTCAATGTCCTGAAGTCATGTTATTTCTCTGCTCTCCCTGGGTTACTGATCTGGCTTCTCTAAAAGCTTTTGGACTTTCACTGAATCAGTTCGCCATCCATGACCCAGTAGTTGATTTTCTTTTCCTGCTACAAGCACAAAATACTGCTTTATCAGATGCCAAAAAATTGACTGATCAGCTCACAGAACAACGAACTGAGCTACGCAAGACTAATCAGAGACTAGCAGCGCTCTACACTGTTACCCATATTCTGACAGAATCTGCCACCTTTAATGAAGCCATGGTACAACTTCTGGAAGCCCTTTGCATGGCTCTGGATTGGCAGGTCGGTGTTTTATGGATGGTGGATCAACAGTCCAATGTCTTGAAGTGTCAGGAAGTCTGGACTACCCTGCCGGAATTCTTTGCCGAGTTCGAGACCCTGAATCGGGTGTTGACCTTTGCCCCTGGCACCGGGTTACCTGGGCAGGTGTGGGAAGAGCGCAAGACTGCCTGGATTGAAGACATCAGTTCTGACCCGAACTCTCCTCGCCGATTACATGCCGTTCACAAAAGACTCCAGGGCGTTTTTGCTTTGCCCATTCAGGATGGGTCTGAGTTAATTGGAGTGCTGGAATTTTTTAGCCATAAGCCCTGTCAGCCTGATGATAGTTTATTAGAAATGATGACTGACATCAGTATTAAAATTGGTCAGTTTGCCCAGCGAAAAATTATTGAAACAGCATTAATTAAACAAACAGAAATTTCAGAAAGCTTAAAATCAATTCTGGATAGCATGGGCGACGCCGTGATTGTGGCCGATGAACAGAAAAACTTTTTGGTCTTTAATCCGGCAGCGGAGCGCATGTTTAAAACTCAGCCCCACAATCTGACCCACAATCAGTGGTTGCAACAGGTCGAGCTTTATCAGGACGACCATATAATTCCGTTTCACCCCGAAGATTTGCCCTTAGATCGGTCCATTCGGGGGGAAGAAGTGAATGATGTTGAAATGCTCGTCTGCCAACCCCATGCCCCCGACGGGATCTGGATTACAGTCACAGGTCGGCCCATCAAAGATAAAGATGGGGTAGTCAAAGGAGGGGTTGTGGTCTGTCGAGACATCACGGAACGCAAACGGGTCGAAAAGCAACTATTGTATGATGCGTTCCATGATGGATTAACCGGTTTGGCCAACCGGGTTCTGTTTATGGAACGCTTGCAGCACGCCAGTGCCATGGCCAAAAGGAATAAAACCTATCTGTTTGCGGTGCTGTTTCTTGATCTGGATCGCTTTAAGGTGATCAACGATAGCCTTGGTCACATGGTGGGCGATCAGTTGCTGATTGCCATTGCCCGCAGGCTGGAAGGCTGTCTCCGTGAAGGGGATACCATTTCCCGCTTGGGTGGAGATGAGTTTGCTATCCTGCTCGAAGGCATCAAGAACAGTGACTATGCCACTCAAGTTGCGGAACGAGTGCAAAGGGAACTCATGAAGCCGTTTATGATTAACGGGAATGAAATCTTTGCCAGCACTAGCATTGGGATTGCGTTCAGCACGAATGAGTATGGGCAACCGGAAGATCTACTCCGGGATGCAGATACGGCCATGTATCACGCCAAAAATATGGGTAAGGCTCGATACCAGATTTTTGATTCCGCTATGCACCTCCGAGCAGTGAAACTGTTGCAGTTGGAAACGGATCTGCGACGGGCGATCGAGCGTCAGGAGTTTGAGGTTTATTACCAGTCTATAGTGTCGCTGAAAACCCAGAAGATCACAGGCTTTGAAGCCCTGGTCCGCTGGAAACATCCCGAGCGAGGGTTCATTTCTCCCGTTGAATTCATCCCGATCGCAGAAGAGACCGGCTTAATTCTTCCCCTGGGTTCCTGGGTTCTTCAGGAAGCCTGCCAGCAGATGCGTCGCTGGCAACAGGAATTTCCCAATACCTTCGGTTTAACGATCAGTGTCAACATCTCTGGGAAACAATTTTTCCAGGAGGATTTCACCGCTCAAATTCAGCACATCCTCAAGGAGACCGGGCTTAATCCCCGCTGTCTCAAGTTGGAAATTACCGAAAGTATCTTTATGGACAATGTGCCCTCGACAACAGCCACATTGTTGGATCTGCAAGCTTTAGGGATTCAGCTTTCCATGGATGACTTTGGGACAGGGTATTCCTCTTTAAGCTACCTGAATCGATTCCCGATCGACACCCTGAAGATCGATCGCTCCTTCATTCAAGTGGTCGATACCGATATTGAGAAACTGGAAATTGTTCGCACTGTCGTCTTGCTGGCTCAGAATTTGGGTATGAACGTGGTAGCGGAAGGGGTGGAAACCGCCAGTCAACTGGATCAACTGAGGGAACTGAACTGCGAAAGTGCCCAAGGATATTTCTTTTCAAAACCCTTGACCTGGACTGCCGCAAGAACTTTGATTAAGGAAAGCCTAACGCTATAACGTCTTCAAGTACCCACACTGTTCTACAAGGAGGATTCTATGTACGGCTTAGTCAACAAAGCGATCGAAGATATGGTCTGCAGCCACTTTGGTGAGGAAACCTGGCAAACCATTAAACAAAAAGCAGAGCTGGAAATTGATGCCTTTATCAGCATGGAAGGCTACCCTGACGATGTCACCCACAAATTGGTCAAAGCCGCCAGTGAAGTCCTGGGCTTATCAGCCTCAGAAATCATGCAGGCTTTTGGGGAATATTGGGTGACCTACACCGCCAGTGAAGGCTATGGTGAAATGATGGAGATGAGTGGGGACAATCTACCGGAATTTCTGGAAAATCTGGACAACCTGCATGCCCGTGTGGGTGTCATTTTTCCGCAACTGCAGCCCCCTTCTTTTGACTGCAGTGAGCAGACGGAAGAATCTCTCCATCTCCACTACTATTCCAGCCGCGAGGGTTTAGCCCCGATGGTTGTGGGGTTGGTAAAAGGACTGGGAACTCGATTTGATACTGAAGTCGATGTCACCCAGACCCAAAGTCGGGAGACGGGTGCTGACCATGATGAATTTCAGATCAACTACAAAGCCAAAACGGATGAATCATGATGACGCCCCACCTGAGTCTTTCCCCCTCTCTATTTGCCCGTGCCTTTCCCTTTCACTTTATATTTAATCGGGAGGGGGAAGTCATTCAGGCTGGAGAGGTGATGCAGCGCATCACCCTAGATGGATTAATTGGCAGTCAAGTTGAACAGTACTTTCAAATTATTCGCCCTAAAGTCGAGTTCGACTTTGAGGCCATACACAAGCAATCTCGCTCTCTTTTTCTGCTGGAATCCCTCCACAATGGGATGCAACTCAAAGGGCAAATGATGCTCCTGGAAGATCAGGAGGTCATGTGTTTTCTGGGGTCTCCCTGGGTGACGGATACGGCTAGCCTGGGACCTCTGGGGCTAAAGTTGAAGGATTTTGCCATTCATGACCCGATCGTGGACTTCCTGTTTCTCCTGCAGGCCAAAAATACGGCCCTCATGGACACCAAAAAGTTGACCGATGAACTGACCCAGCAACAGGCCCAGTTACGGAGTGCCTTGCAAATTAAGGAAAGTCTGGCAGAAATTGCTGAAGCGCAGGCCAAAAAGCTGAAAAAGGCCCTGCATGAGTTGCAGAATACCCAGACCCAATTAATTCAAACAGAGAAGATGTCGGGCCTCGGGCAACTCGTCGCCGGGATTGCCCACGAAATTAACAATCCCATTAATTTTATCTACGGTAATATCCAGCATGCCAATGAATATATCCAGGATTTAATCGGGCTTTTGCAACTCTATCAACAGTCCTATCCAGAGCCCAGATCAGACATTCAAGCCCGAACCGAGGAAATAGATATTACGTTTCTGCTGGAGGATCTGCCCCAACTCCTGAATTCCATGAAAGTGGGGACCGATCGCATCCGTCAGATTGTCCTGTCACTGCGCAACTTTTCCCGGCTGGACGAGGCGGAAATGAAGGCTGTGGATATTCATGAAGGTATTGATAGCACCTTACTGATTTTGCAAAGCCGATTAAAAGCCAGGGGAGACTGTCCAGCAGTCAAAGTGATCAAAAATTATGGCAATTTGCCCCTGGTGGAGTGTTATGCCGGACAACTGAATCAGGTGTTTATGAATCTGCTGAGCAATGCGATCGATGCGTTGGAGGCTCCCCAACCTCATCATTCCCGATCAGGAACGAGCTGTCATACCAGCACCATCACCATTACCACAGAAGTCGATGACTGTGATCAGGCCGTCATTCGGATTGGGGATAATGGACCCGGCATGACCGAGGCCGTGAGAGCCCGATTGTTTGATCCATTTTTCACCACCAAGCCCGTCGGTAAAGGCACGGGCCTGGGCCTATCCATCAGCTATCAGATTGTTGTTGAGAAGCATCAGGGAACGCTCCATTGTATTTCTGAACCCGGTATGGGAGCTGAGTTCCGGATTGAGATTCCCCTGCGGCGGTTCACCGATCGTGAGACTGTGCATCAGGCCAGGGCCTATTCCATTTCCTGATAGTTTTGAATGGGCACGCGGCAGATCCAAAACAAGGCTGGATTCAAAACCATCAGCGGTTTGGCAACAGACGAAGTGCGCGATCGGCAGATGAGGGCAGATTCTGATCGGGATATTGCCTGGGTTCACCCCGGACGGGAGCAGTTTGGCCCCCAATGCAATCAGAGCCTAATTAGAGCCTTGCAGCCCGTTTCCCCGGCTTGGAGAGCAAACTGCAAGGCACCCCCCTACTTCTCGACCTGAACGCCTTTCCAGAAAGCGACATAACCAGTAATATTCTTGGCCGCATCCTTGGGTGTGGGATAGTACCAGGCTGCATCAGGGTTAACTTTGCCCCCTACTTCCAGGTTGTAGTAGCTGGCGACCCCTTTCCAACCGCAGGTCGTGTGGGTGTTGCTTTCCTTGAAATATTCCTTGTGAAGGGCATCGGGTGGGAAGTAGTAGTTCCCTTCCACCACTTCACAACGATCGCTCTCGGCTAAAACAGCCCCATTCCAGATTGCTTTCGACATAGGGTTTTCTCTAGAGGTTTCTTTTCCTATTCTCTCCAAACTTTTAGGAGGGAACAAGTTTATTCCGCTTCAGGTCAGTCTATATCTCTCTCAGGAGAACCCTAGCGTCAAGTTGTAGCTCTCTAGGGTTGTGCTGATATCCGGCGGCAGGTTGTCAATTTATTATTTCTGAGAGTAAATTAGAAGGGCTGGAACTTTCCTGTTGATTGATCCTGAACAGGATTTACGATGCAGACCATTCCCTGCCCATTGAATTTCACGCAGCTATACAGTGGGCTAGTTGCATAGCCCTCCCGTTGCTAGAGGTATACGGGGATAGCCCAGGGGAGGATTCAGGCTAGAACGAGGTTGCAATGGATCATACCAATGAATCCTTGGAAAGGATGCGTTAGGTTAAGCACTCAAAATACTGGATCCGAGCCTATGGGAGCAACTGGAAGTTGGTATTCCTTTGCCCAATAGCTATTGTCGAAAAGCTTTGCCATGAACACATCCCATCTAATTCAAGCATAGGGAATTAGGACAACCATGGTCAGTCAATCTGTGATTAATGTTGATCTCGCTGATGTATTTGAACAGCCCGATCGCAAGGGTTTTCTTCATACTCTCGCCTGGGGAGATTATGTTGAGGTGCTGGAAACCACTGATACCTATCTGCGGATCAGCACCGTGAAGTATGAGGAGACAAGCAACGGCAGTATTCTGCCTGTTAAAACTGAAGCCTATATTTGCCCTACCAAGTCCTCTAACCTGTCGCCTGCTGATATTGCCATTCCCCAAGCAGACAGTAAAGTTCTCAAGGTCAATTTTGTCGATGTGCAACAGGGCGATGGCGCGGTGATTGAGTCACCAGACGGGAAGATCATTCTGGTAGATGGTGGCGATAACCAGCTCTTCGCCCGCTATCTGGCCGCCCGGTTTCGGGGGACAAGCCTAACAAATCCCAAATCGATCGACTGCATTCTCGTCACCCACGGTGATGCAGACCATTTCGATGGGCTGACCCAAATTCATGCATCGGAAACCAATCCTGAGCCGAGAAAACGGCTCTTTATTGAGCCCAAACGGGTCTATCACAACGGTTTGGTGAAGCGTCCGAGCAAGGACAAACACAACAAAACCATCCCTGAAAAAGAACTGCTGGGGCCGACCCAAGTTGTGGATGGCGAAACAATCCTCACGGGACTGGTAGAGAGTTTGCTGGATGTGCCGAATGAGGAAATGAACCAGCCCTTTCGCCAGTGGAAGGAAGCCCTGAAAAAATGGAATGACCGGAGCAACATTGAGTTTCGCAGGCTCTCCTTTGGGGAGAAGGATGCCTTCGATTTCTTCAACAATGGTGACCTGGAGATCTCTGTTCTGGGGCCGTTCGTGACCGAAAAGGGATCAGTGAGGGGACTCAAATTCCTAGGCAATCCTCCTAAAGGACCCCGAATCGGGCACGAGTCCATGAGTTTGGGGGAAGCCGACTTCAAAGGCTTTTCAGCCTCCCACACCATCAATGGTCATTCCATTGTCTTCCGACTTCGATATGGTGGGTTTAGCTATCTATTCTGCGGCGATCTGAATGATGAAGCCAGCCGTATCCTGGGCCGCAAGCATCAGAAGGGCGAAATTAATCTCCGGTCTGAGGTCTTCAAGGTGCCACACCATGGCTCAGCAGATTTTTCTGGGGCTTTCTTTCAGATGGTTTCCCCCATTGTGAGTGTGATTTCCAGTGGCGATGAATCGGCGAAGCAAGAGTATATCCATCCCCGTGCCACCCTGGTTGGTGCCCTCGGACGACATTCCCGAGTTGATGAGCCCCTCATCTTTGTCACCGAGCTCGTGGCCTTCTTCAACCTTGAAGGTTGGGCAAGTTTAACGGATCAGAAAAAGGCCGAAAAGAGAGGGGAGTTTTTCGCGTTCAGCCGGAGGGCCTACGGCATCGTGAAGACCCGCACAGATGGCACTCGCCTGCTGGTCTACACCGACAGTGGCAAGACCAACATGAAGGAAGCCTATTGCTACTCATTAGACCAGAACGGCTTGCCAGTGCCCGCACCCCTGGTGAGGGCATAAGGACCTGCAAGCAGCCCACCGCATCGATCGCCTCATCCACAATCAATTTTTACAATGGAGTGACCCATGAAGAACTACGGTGTTTTGAAAGGAATAGCTGTCAAATACGAGCGAGATGACGACAAAGATCCTCACTCAGAGCTGCTCATGAACGTTAAGGGCGTGAGTTATCGGATCGCCATTAATGTGCGATCGAGTCGGGGTCCAGTCCACCAGCGGTTGGTCGAGTATTTGATTATGCACGACATCAAGCATCCGATCGTCGATCGGGCGCGAGAATTACCTGAAGGGTGGAACGATCTGGAAGATGGGATCAAGGATGGGGCTGCGATCGACTACATTCGCAGTAACATTTTCCGGGCAACGGACATGAAACCAATTACCCATTTCGCACCGGGTCCAAACAACGATCTATTCGAACACGTAGAAGATCTGTTGCAGCGTGCTATTCACGAGGATGGTGCAGTGGTGTATGCATTTGGTGAACGCTGGGGGCCTGAACAAAATAAGCAGGATGCTTACTTCGGCTTTCTGCCGGGCAATGGGGTCCACTTGATTCACATGAACCAGGGGGGAACTGGGGAAAATCATGGGACTTTCCATGACGGGGCACTGATCATCGATTTCCCGAAATCGGGCACGGCTTCAGCCCTGTTTCTGAAGTTCCAGAACCAGATCTGGCACACGGATGAGGGAACTGCGACCCCCATTGTCCATGCTCCAACTGTACCTGTTGTCCCGATTCCAGGCAGTGGCACGATCGAGCCCTGGCCTGTGGTGGCCTCGGATTCGCCCTACCATCTGGCTCGCATCATTGCTGCCATGGTCAATCCTCGTTCCGAGGATCCGGGTCGCGAGTTCGTGACGATTCTCAACATCGCAGACCAGGCGTTAGACCTAACTGGCTGGCAGATTCTCGATAAACAGGACAAGGCGGACACTCTCTCCGGTTCGCTTCAGCCCGGTGAAGCGGCTATTTTCCGGCTCAGCGGCAAGGGGGCACAACTGTCGAACAAGGGCGGCACCATCACCCTATTGGACTCCCGAGGACTCAAGGTAGATGGGGTAGCCTATACCAAGGATGAGGCAAAGGCTGAGGGTAAACCAATTGTTTTCTCGTGAGCCAAATTAAGGATCACGAATTAAATAAGATGAATAATTAGGGTTTGGGGGCTTCGCCCCCAAACCCCTACTTTATTTAGGTTTCGATCCTAACTAGAAGCACTGGTATAAAACCGAAGTGCAAATCGCCAGAAGATACTTGAAGCAATGAATAATAGTAGGGCCAGTAATCCTGCACCAGCCAGCCAGGGGAGTTGTCCCCGACCCAGGATGGCTTCAGCCGGAATGCTGGTCAGAAAGGCTACGGGGACCACGAATGTGAAGAAAAACCGGTAGATTGCCGGGTAAGCGACGATCGGGTATCGGCCCGCTTCAATCAGCCCCCGCAGGACTTCCGTGACATTGTAAATCTTGACAAACCAGATGCTGGTTGCCCCCAGCATGAACCAGAGGCTGTAAAGGCTGACGAGACCAAACAGCACTGGGATACTGCCCAACAGGTAATTGTCCCAGCGCAGGTGCAACTGGCTACCAGCATAGCCCAGCAACATCAGGGAGAAGCACAAATCCGGCAACCCCCAGAGGGAAACGGTATGGGCCGACAGCCAGAACTGGGAGTTAATCGGTCTGAGCAACACAAAATCCAAGGTGCCCTGCTGAATATGATTCACAATGCGATTCAGGTTGGGGGCCAGGAAGGTGCTGGAAAAACCCTGGAGCAGGGTGAAGAGGCCCAGGACAACCAGGGCCTCTTCCCATCGCCAACCACTAAAGCTATAACCGGTGCGATAGAAGAGGAAGAGACCAAACAGGCTGCCGACAAAATTTCCCAGACTGGTCAGGGTCGCCAGCAGGAAATTCAGGCGATATTCCATCTCGGCGGCGATCGCTGTACTCCAGAAGGTCCCCAGCAATTTGATATATCTGAACATCTGAATCAGGCTCCCATGCCCGAATATCGTTTCAAACCCTGTCGCCAGAGCCAGCGATTGATCACCAGGAAGGTTCCGCCCCAGGCAAACACAACCAGGAACGCCCGTCCCAGATCCACCGGCAACCCTACCAGCAGGGCTGCCGGGAAGTAAATCATATAGGGAAAAGGTGTCCAGGAAAGAATTTCGCGCATCAGAGGAGGAAAGATTTCGAGCGGGGCAATGAGGCCAGACAAGAACAGATACAGCAGGAACCAGAATTGTTCGATCGCCGCTGCCCGTTCAATCCAAAAGGCAAACAGGGCAAAGGTGTACTGAATAACAAAGCGCAGGCAGAAAGCCATCGTCACAGCCAGCAGGAACAGGACAAAATTCAGCAACGTCGGGACCCAAAACGCTTCGGGGTAGAGAACAAAGAAGAACCCGACCAGGAGGAGGGCAAAGGGAAGACGGGCAAAGCGTTCGGCAAAGTGGGAGATGAAATGGTGCCAGACGGGATCGATCGGCTGCAACAGGCGGGGAGAGAGTCGGCCTTCGACCACTTCTTTCTCAAACTCCCAGATCACCCAGACAATACTGAACTGACGGGCAATAAAGGCTGCCAGAAAGTAGCGGGCGAAATCCAGAGGGGTGAGGCCAAACTGCCCCCCCTGGGCTGCCTGCATCCAGGCTCCCATCAGAATAAAGGGCAATACTCCGGCCAGCGTCCAGAGCAGCAGTTCAGCCCGGTATTCCAGCATGTAGGCGTAATAGACGGACAGTAAGACTTTGGTAATCCGAAGTAGTCTGGAGAACATGGGTTTGGAGGGTGCTGCCTTTCTATTCTGAATCGATTTCAGGTACTCTAGTCAATCGACAGTTATCAGTCACTTGAGCATGCAACATCCCCTTAAAAAGATCACAGTCCTGTGGGAGGATTTCTTCTGGTATCTGCGGTGGATTGTGTTGGCGATCGTGGCCACAGGGATTATCTTTCCCCTCTTGATGAGCGCCTATGTCTACCTGACGACACGCGATCGGCGTTACCTTGAGGCTAGAACTGTGCCCTCGGAACCGGTGGCGATCGTCTTTGGGGCTGGGGTCTACACGGATGGAACCCCCACGGCCATGCTGGCCGATCGGCTCCAGGCAGCGGTCCAACTGTACAAATCAGGGCGGGTCCAGAAGCTCCTGATGACGGGCGATAACAGCACGATTTACTACAATGAAGTGATTGTGATGCAGCAGTACGCCATCCGGCTGGGGGTGCCCGCTGAAGACATTACCCTGGATTATGCCGGTTTCAGCACCTATGAGAGTTGCTACCGGGCCAGGAGGATCTTCGGGGTGTCCCAGGCGGTTCTGGTGACGCAGCATTTTCATCTGGCCAGGGCGATCTATACCTGCGATCGGTTGGGTGTAGAATCCATTGGCCTGGGGACACCGGACTGGTCCACCTATGGTCAGTGGACGATCTTCCCCTACGCCATTCGAGAGATCATGGCCACGGTCAAGGCCCTCTGGCAGGTTCATGTCACCCGGCCCAAACCCACCTTTCTGGGTCCCTTTGAAGGGATCAAATAACCCTCACGGGGAAAGGCAGGCGAAGGGAGGGGGAGCGCCTTTTTTAGAGGGGGGGCGTTGGCTGGATCGGGCCACCTGGCGCGCTTTGGATAACAAGGCTGCCATTTGCTCGCTGCCCTGCGGAGCCTCAATCGCCGTCACAGCCATAGCCCCCAGGATCATGGCTTTGGTGAAGGAGTCAGGAATTTGTTCGGCTACCTGCAGGGCCTGATCGGCCTGACCCTGCTGCTGCAGCATCACGGCTGTGACCCCCAGTAAGGTTGACTTCAACTCCGGCCCGGTGACAATGCGGGTAATATTCGTGAACTCGTCCGGGTCATTGATCCGGAGATTGTCCGGGAATCCATTGATCAGCTTCAGAGCCCGATCGTACTCCCCAGCTTTCAGGAGAAGAGTCGTGATTTGGATCAGCGCCTCTGTTTCCATCCTTTGCTCCCGGATGGTCCGGGCCACCTGTAACCCCTGGTCGTACCGTTTGGCCGCCACCATTTCCAGGGCCACCAGCCCCAGAACCCGATCCTTCACGTTGGGCTGCCGAATCATTTGGGTCACCTTCAGGGCCTGCCCATACTGACCCAGTTTGGCCCAGTTGAGGGCCAGTTCTCTCTGAACCTGGGGTTTCTCATAGGACTTGGGGGGAATCTCCGGAGAGTCCAGCAGTTTCAGAACCTGTCGGAGCAAGGAATCTGCCTTTTCAGGCTGTCCCGTTTCCAGGGCAGCGACAGCGAGACTATTGAGCATCACAGCCCGGAACTCCGGTTCTGGGATCTGTTCCGCCAGCTTCAAGGCCCGATCGGGCTGCCCCCGCTTCCAGAGCCGATAGGCTACGGCAGTCTGGGCATAGACCTGGGTATCCAGAAACGGGATCGTCTCTGCCACTTCAAGGGCCCGATCGTACTCCTGCTGTTCAGCCAGGGCAACGGTAATATTTCTCACGGCCATGGCCCGCCACAATTTGTCCTGCAGGAGGCGGCTGGTCTGCAGGGCAAACTCAATCTGCCCATTGCGGGAGGACTCGGTTACCAGCTTGATCAGCAGGTACTCCCGTCCAAACCCCTTACCGGACATCTGTTGGGTCAATTGCAAGGCCCGATCGTACTGGCCCATTTCCACCAGTTTTGTCACAACCTGCAGAGCGATCTGATTGTTGCCATAGGCCACCCGATCGCGGGAGGTTTGCTGCAGTTCTTCTATGAACTGGGCAATTTTCAGGGCTGGCTCTATCTGCCCCCGCTTGATCAGCCCGTCTGTCGTGGACTCCAGCAACATGACAACTTGAAAATTGCCCTGATATTGTTTCAGCAACCGCTTCGCTTCGGAGTACAGCGGCTCCGCCTGCCTCAGGTTGCCCTGGCTTTCCAATTGTGCTGCCAGGGAGAACAGCAGAATGGGTCTCATGGTTTTATCCGTAATCTTTTCAGCCAGGGATAGGGCTTTCTCTGGCTGGCCTGCGGCGGCCAACTCAAAACTGATCACGGCCAGGGCCTGTTGCTGGAAGTTTTCGCCCAGGGGACTGAGGGAAAAAGGGGGAGGGCCGCTGTCGTTCATATCCCTTAGGGCCTGGGCTACAGTCAGGGCCAGATCGAAATTCTGTGCTTGAGCCAGTTCCGCCACCAGGTAAACCTGGACCATCGATTTCGGGGTAGCGTCCTGAATCTCGGTTGTTAATTGCAAAGCCCGATCGTATTGCCCGATGTTAGCCAAGGCTGCCGCCAGATTGGCCAACAGAGAATCTTCTGGGGTACAAATATTAAAATAAGAGAACCGAGGTTTGCTGGGATGGCTCCGGTCAAGCTTGTCTGGAGATGTGGCAGATGGTGGCATTTGAGCAACGCCCAACCCTTGCAACCCTGGCATCAGGATCATCAGGGAGGTTAAGGTTAGCGCCACCCCAGTACCGGAAAATCGGAAGTTGTGAAATAGGCTCATAAGCGACCGCTTGCATGAACTGAAAGCAGGACAGAAACCGTCAGTAGAATCACTATCAGCACAATCTACACCTATGATGATTCGGGCTACGGAAAAGGCATTAATATACTTAATGCCATAGAAAATTTCTTATCGTATTAAATTCCATTTACATCCAGTAAAGGTGTGGAGTTCCGTCCCCATGCAGGGGGTATACCCTGCATCTCCCATACCGCGTCTATCCGGGAAGCGCTATAAAATAGACTTGAACGAACCAGATTGCGGGGATTTATGTACGACAATGATAAGCGCAAACTCTTTTCAGCGCTCAGCCACGGTTCCATCTTCTTCAGTGCAACCCTGGTGGCGATCGGGGTGCCGATCGCATTTTTAATCGTCTCTGATGATCCTGTTGTTAAGGATAATGCCAAAGAAGCGGTTAACTTCCATTTGAATGTCTGGTTTTACGGAGCGATTATTGCAGCCCTGTCTTTTGTCACTTTTGGGCTGTTTGGTTGGGTCTTTGGTCCCTTCTGGTTTCTGTTGCACTGGGGCCTGACCATCTGGGCCATTATCCACTGTTTGGGAAATACAGAGCAGCCTTACCGTTATCCCTTCATTTTCCGCCCCCTTTAAATTTCCGAAAAATTGTCCTGATTTCCCCTGGCCAGAATAGCAAGATAGGGCAGGCAATGTGAAATTCCCCTATGAGCAGTCTGTATCTTCTGGCCACAGGCATTTTGATCAATGGTCCTCTCGCTGATGGGACCAAACCTTTTGAACCTCCAGTTTTACCCGATCAGGTTCCAGCGGTGTCGGCTCCAGACGCAAAGGACAATGCACCCAACCTTTCTGCCCGATCGAGCGCACCAGATCAGGGCACGGCCTGCCTGGAGTTCAGCCCATCTCCCTGTGCACCCCAGGCTCAAGACTCTGCTCAGCCCATCAGTCAGGACTTGAGTCTGGAGCTTTCGGATGCGGTAACTCAATCCCTGGCTAATCTGGTGGAGCAATGGGGCACTGTACAGGCATCCCAATCCGAGCTATCCGCTAAATCTCTGGCCCAGGAGCCCGTTAAACTGGCTGGCATGCCAAATCAGTCTGCTGTTCGGCAAACAGATTCAGATCCCAATCTGGAGTTTGCCGATGCCGTGGCCCGATCGCTCTATCGGCTGGCAGAACAATCTGTCCAGACTCAGGCTTCCCAGGTAGAATCCATATCCGCCCCGATCGCCTCATCGCTGCCTGCCACCAAATCCGTGGATCCCCTACTGCCACCAGTGGCTCAGGTGAAGCCAGAAATGTCCAGGACCCTGACCGAATTCTCCAAAGCTTTAGGGCCAGCCTCTGGTATTCAACTCTTTCAACAACGAGCTGCCGCCTTGAAGTCAGGAAGATTATTTACCCGCCTGTCTCCCGATAGCTACCGATCTCGCTGGGTTCAGGCCAAAGGACAGCCCACCTATCAACAGTGGAAGCAGTTGCTAGCTCAGGAGGCCAGGGCAGTGTCCAGAGGGAAAGGAAACAACCGACTCTCGGTCTTGCTGGGAGATTCCCTCAGCCTGTGGTTCCCGTCCAACCGTTTGCCAGGAAGCCAGTTCTGGCTCAACCAGGGGATTTCTGGAGATACTTCGGCGGGTGTGTTGCGTCGTCTATCTGCCCTATCTGGCGTTCAGGCTGACACGATTTATCTCATGGTCGGCATTAATGATCTGCGCCGGGGGATTGGGGGTCAGCAGATTGTGGCCAACCAGCGGCGAATTGTGCGGGAACTGCGACAAAGCCATCCCCAGTCTCAGATTATCCTCCAGTCAGTTTTACCAACCGATCTCGCCACAGTTTCGAATCAGGAAATTCGCTGGATTAATCAACAGCTCGCTGCAATCGCTGCCGAGGAAGGGGCGAGTTATCTCGATTTGCATACCCTATTTGTAGATGGAACCGGTCGGATGAATCCAGAGTTCACTACAGATGGACTGCATTTGAATCCACGCGGCTATGAAATGTGGCAGTGGGCCATCAATCAGGTGGATTCCCAACTGATCTATGCCAGGGGACGGCAACAGGGGAAAGTCAGGACGGTCAGCGATCGCCGCCTGAGCCCACGCCTGAACCTGATTCCCAACAGCCTTCTGGTGCCAGAAGTTGCCCATAGCCTTTCCTGGAGTAGCTAGATTAGGGCAAAATTGATCATTCCATGTTTGAAGGCAATATGACCCAGACCCATCCTGTGGTTTCAGCAGCGTGGCTGCAGCAACATCTGGAGAATCCGGGAATCGCGATCGTCGATTGTCGCTTTTCCCTCATGGAACCAGCAGTAGGGCAACAGCAATATAGCCAGAGCCATATTCCAGGGGCACATTACCTGGATCTGAATCAGGATTTGTCCGGGCCAGTGGGTCAGCATGGGGGGCGGCACCCGCTACCTGATCCGGTTTTGCTGGCCGAGAAACTGTCAGCACTGGGGATTGATTCAGAGGGACCGGCTGGGCCAACTCTGGTCGTGGCCTATGATGATGCCCGGTTTGCCTATGCAGCCCGACTCTGGTGGCTGCTGCGCTACCTGGGGCACGATCGGGTGGCTGTGCTAGATGGGGGTTGGTCTGGGTGGCTGGCAACTGGCTATGGCACAACAGAAGTTATCCCAAAACCCAAGCCAGGTCACTTTATTCCCCAAGTTCGCTCAGATCATGTGGTGGATATTGAGGCGGTAAAGAAATTACGGGATCAACCGGGCGCTGTGTTGATTGATTCCCGGGAGGGCGATCGCTATCGGGGAGAACGGGAACCGATCGACCCGGTGGCAGGTCATATCCCCGGTGCGGTTAATTATCCCTGGCAGGAAGTTTCGGACGGGCAGGGGTATATCAGAGCGATCGAGGAGCAGAAACAGCACTGGGCTCAGGTGCAGACAGATGATCCGATCGTGGTCTACTGCGGGTCTGGGGTGACTGCCTGTGTTAATCTGCTCTCTTTGGAGTTGGCCGGGATTACTACAGGAAAGCTGTATGCAGGTAGCTGGAGTGATTGGTGTAGCTGGCTTTAATTGTGAATGTATGTTGAGCTTGTAAACACAAGTATAGCCTTGGTCACAACATCAAAGGCTATCGCATCACCTGCAATGTGCCCTGGCGTACCTGCTCAATCACCTGTTCAATTAATTCCAGTTCCTCGTCTGTGGTCTCTTCATGCAGCAGAGCCTGTCGTAGCTGCTGCCGATCGGTCATGGTCAATAAGCCATTGGCTAGGACTTGAGCCACAACAGGCTTGATATCAAATGGTGAAGCTGCACCCTGGGTAGATGGGAGGTAATCGGTAGCAAGGGAACTCATAGAAATACGGGTATAGACCTTAACAAAATTGTAAGGAATATTCTCGGAGAAGGATAGGGCTTTAAGGGTCAGGTTAAGGCCAGCTTGAGGATGATCTGAACCGATGTTCCCTTACCAGGCAGGCTGTCAACCGTAAAGCCCCCATCCTGAACTTCCAACATCCGCTTCACGATCGCCAACCCCAACCCACAGCCCTGCTGCTCGTACAAGCGACGCTCAAATTGCATGTAGGCTCCAATATTGTCGATCTGCTCGGTGGTCATTCCCTGGCCCTGATCGCTCACCACCAGATGGTAAGCCCCGTCTAGTTGCTTGCCCGTCAGTTGCACAGGGGTGCCTGCTGTTGAAAACTTGAATGCATTGTCGATCAGCTCTTCCGCTATTTTTTGCAGGTCTTTACCAGCCAGTAAAACTGTAGCCCGTTCCAGATCCAGTTCCAGGTCAGCTTCTCGGTGATAGTGGGCCGCTTTTGAGCGTGCAACCTCTTCCACAATGGAGGGGATATAGGATTCAGCTCGATTGGTCCGCAGTTCAGCCAACCGCTGCCGATCGGTCATGATCAATTCCAACTGGGCAAATAGCAGAAAATTCTTGGTCAATCGAAGCAGTCTTGCGGCTGAGGTATGGAGAATCTGTAATAGTTCCAACCCTTCCCCTTCATTAATAGACCCATGCTGGCTGATCAGCAGTTCTGTAATTCCAAT
Organism: Leptolyngbya sp. 'hensonii'; assembly: GCF_001939115.1. GTDB lineage: Bacteria > Cyanobacteriota > Cyanobacteriia. The sequence goes on from NZ_MQTZ01000048.1 coordinate 78,491, forward strand.
GATGCCGTTTAACGGCGTATTCAGCTCGTGGGGGAGCGATCGGGCAATACTCCCCCGTAATTCATCCAGCTTGGTTTGGGTTTCCTTTTGCCGGATTGTCTTTTTCTGCAATTGGCTGGTAACTGCCTGTCGTAACTCATCAACCGTAAAAGGCTTTGTGAGGTAATCTTCAGCTCCCAGGGTCATCCCTTGCCGAATATCAGAGCGACTCACCTTGGCCGTCAAAAAGATGACTGGAATGGTAGCCGTATCCCAGTCTTGACGAAGGGTCGAGAGAAACTGGTAGCCATTCAACTCAGGCATCTCAATGTCACATAGAACCAAATCTGGCATCTGAGTTTTGGCCACCTGCAATCCGACCCGACCATTCTCTGCAGCGATGACGTCATAGCCATCTAATTCGAGAATTTCCACGATTGACTCGCGGATAATGGGTTCGTCCTCAATTACGAGAATTTTCGTCATCGGGCCTGTCTTGGGTTCCTATAAAGCTAGTTATATAGATTTGGAGAAAAATTGCAATAGATAAAGTTTTTGTCAAAGCAAATTACTACATTCTTAACATCTTCACAATAAAAAACAGGACAGCCTATCAAATTAGCAGTCCTTCTAAAATTATCCCCTAATCCCCTGGCGTCCTAACGGGGCTAACAGGAGAGAACCCCAAAGCCAGAAGCCAGAAGTCAGGCGCAAGGTGAATTCTGACCCCTGACTTCTGATCAAATTTCCCCAGCCTTCAGCTTTTAACCCTTCTCCTTGGCTGCCATGATCAGAAGAAGGTCAATCATGCGACTGGAATAGCCCCACTCATTGTCATACCAGGACACCACTTTAAAAAAGTTGGCGTTCAACTCAATGCCTGCCCCAGCATCGAAAATACTGGAGTGGGAGTCGGTCGTGAAGTCGCTGGAAACTACAGCTTCATCGGTATATCCCAGAATGCCCTTCAGGTCCCCCTCGGATGCCTGTTTCATCGCTGCACAGATGTCCTTATAGGTGGTGGCTTTCTCAGTTTTAAAAGTCAGGTCTACCACGGAGACATCCGGGGTCGGCACCCGAAAGGCCATCCCCGTCAGCTTGCCTTTCAGTTCTGGCAACACCAGGGTGACCGCCTTGGCTGCTCCCGTAGAAGCCGGAATGATGTTTTGAGCAGCACCACGACCCCCACGCCAGTCCTTCTTGCTAGGCCCATCCACCGTGGGTTGGGTTGCCGTCATAGCATGGACTGTGGTCATCAGCCCTTCTGCCAGACCAAAGTTATCGTTGATTACCTTGGCCACAGGAGCCAGGCAGTTGGTGGTGCAACTGGCATTGGAGACGATCGTATGTTGATCTGGATCGAACTTATCCTGATTGACTCCGACCAACAGCGTTGGGACGCGATCCGGGTCTTTGGTGGGAGCCGAAATTACCACCCGTTTTGCCCCGGCCTTGAGATGGCGGGCGGCCCCTTCGAAGTCTGTGAACAGCCCAGTGGATTCGACCACATAATCAACCCCAAGCTGCCCCCAGGGAAGCTCTTCCGGATTACGAATCGAGAAGCAGGGAATAAATTTACCATTGACCACAATTCCATCCGGCTTAGCTTCAACCGTTCCCTGGTAAGGACCGTGGGTGGAATCGTACTTCAGCAAATACGCCAGATTATCAGGCGGGACCAGATCATTGATCCCCAGAAATTCAATTTCGGGATGGTCCACGCCAATCCGAAATACCAGCCTGCCAATTCGACCAAACCCATTAATGCCTACTTTGACAGTTGCCATATTGAGAATCTCCTAGCCAACGAAGAAACACTATTACACAAGGAAATCAGTGGAAAGCTTAATTCAAAATTAATTCCAGAACATAGAAGTATGCTTGACTTGGCAGTCTCAGGTCCAACTAGAGTTGGGAAAGGCAGGGCTAACAATCTCGATCGCCCCATCTCCAAGAGATAACTTTAATCAGTCAGATCTTCAAGTCATATCTGCCAAATTCTCCAGACTTTTAAGTTTCAGAGTTAGTCCTATATGAGTTACTTAGGCTTAACCTAGACTTAACAGCCAAAATCAATAAAAGCCTTTTCTGTCAAGTCTTAGGTTCTTATTAATGAATAATTTTCCTGAAAGGTTTAACGTAGAAAATCAGTGATTTTATCCCCCTAACATGAGAATTCTTAACTAAATTTTGAAAAAAATAGGGCAGCTTTACGAATACCTTTTAAGAATGGTTTTATATTTTAACCGTTTATTTGATTATCAGATTTCTTATAGTAATCGTAACGATTTTAAGGGTAAGCTCCTGCTAGTTTTCTGCATTCATTCTGTCAAAAATCTCTCAAAAGGTAGCAGGTTACCAAAGCATCTGATTAACACCAGTAAGTCTGTCTGGGCAGACTTCGTTCACCAAGTCATTACGAGCAGATGTTATGAAAGTCGCTGTTTTCAGTACCAAATCCTACGATCGGCAGTTTCTCGAAACGGCCAATACCGAACATCACCATGAGCTGGTCTTCTTCGAACCCCGGCTGACCCCCGCTACGGCTACCCTGGCCAGTGGCTTTCCTGTCGTCTGTGTTTTCATCAATGACCAGATCACAGCAGAAACCCTCCAGACCCTCGCCGCCAATGGCACCCAACTGCTGGCCTTGCGATCGGCGGGGTTCAACCATGTAGACCTCCAAGCTGCCACCGAACTAGGAATTCGGGTGGTGCGGGTGCCCGCCTATTCTCCCTATGCCGTGGCCGAACATGCGGTGGGTCTGATTCTCATGCTAAATCGTAAGCTCTACCGGGCCTACAACCGGGTAAGGGATGATAACTTTGCCCTGGATGGGTTGCTGGGATTTGATATCCATGGCTGCACCGTTGGTGTCGTTGGGACGGGTAAAATCGGCCAGTGTTTTGCTCAAATTATGGGGGGCTTCGGCTGCCGATTGGTGGGTTACGACGTTTACCCAAACCCCGCCTGCCTGGCTCTGGGGATGGAATATCGAGAACTGCCGGATTTGCTAGCCAACGCCGATATCATTTCTCTCCACTGTCCACTGTTACCAGCCACCTATCATTTAATTAACTCTGACACGATCGCCCAGATGAAGCCGGGAGTCATGCTGATCAATACCAGTCGGGGGGGGCTGGTGGATACCCGAGCCGTGATTCAGGGGATCAAAACGGGTACGATCGGCTACTTTGGCACCGATGTCTACGAAGAAGAAGCGGATCTCTTCTTTGAGGATCTGTCCGATCAGGTGATTCAGGATGAGACCTTTCAACTCCTGCAATCCTTCTCCAATGTGGTGATCACAGCGCATCAAGCATTTTTCACCCGCAATGCAGTTGCCGAGATTGCCAAGGTTACCTTAAACAACATCACTGATTTTGAGCAGGGTCGTTCCTGCTCTAATGAAGTCAAGGCAGAAGAAAAGGTTGTACATGCCTCTGGTTCCCACTGAATTCAGAATTAAAAATTAAAAAGACAAATCAATTTTGAGTTTTTAATTTTGAATGGATCGCACCCACTCCCTTTGTAAACCCATCCCTTTGTAAACAGAAGGACACCCTATGACGAGTTTGTTAGAACAACTGCGGGAAATGACTGTCGTTGTTGCCGATACCGGGGATATCAACGCGATCGAGACCTTCACCCCCCGAGATGCAACCACGAACCCTTCCCTGATTACAGCTGCGGCTGAAATGCCGCAATACCAGGGCATTGTCGAAGACACCCTGAAACAGGCCCGCCAGGATCTGGGAGCCCAGGCTCCGGCTGACCAGGTAGTGACCCTAGCCTTCGATCGCCTCGCCGTTGCCTTCGGCTTAAAAATCCTGAAAATCATTCCGGGTCGGGTTTCCACCGAGGTCGATGCTCGCCTGTCCTATGACACAGCGGCGACGGTGGAAAAGGCCCATTCCCTGATTGCTCAGTATGAGGCGGCTGGTGTGTCCCGCGATCGGGTACTGATTAAGATTGCCTCCACCTGGGAAGGAATTCGTGCTGCTGAAATCCTGGAACGGGAGGGGATTCACTGTAACCTGACCCTACTATTTGGTCTGCATCAGGCGATCGCCTGTGCCGAAGCAGGGGTAACCCTGATTTCTCCCTTTGTCGGTCGGATCCTGGACTGGTACAAGCAAAATACCGGCAAGGACTATACTCCAGCGGAAGATCCGGGAGTTCTGTCGGTGACTCAAATTTATAACTACTACAAAAAGTTTGGGTATAAAACAGAGGTGATGGGAGCCAGCTTCCGCAGTATTGGTGAGATTACAGAGCTGGCCGGGTGCGATCTGTTGACGATTTCACCTAAATTGCTAGAACAACTGCAGGAAACCACCGGAGAATTGCCCCGCAAGTTAGATCCAGCTATGGCTGCAGGGATGGACATCGAAAAACTGGCCATGGACCAGGACCTGTTCGATCGCATGCATGCAGAAGATCCCATGGCTTCGGAAAAGCTGGATGAGGGTATCCGGGGATTTACCAAAGCTCTGGTTGCCCTGGAAAGATTGCTGGCTGAACAACTGGCCCGCTTAGAAGGCAATACCCTGTTGCATCATGCAGCGAAAGATGTCTTCCAGGTTTACGACCTGGACGGAGATGGTTTTATTACCCGCGAGGAATGGATGGGTACAGATGCCGTATTTGATGCCCTGGATGTGAACCATGACGGTAGAATTACTCCAGATGAGCTACTGGCTGGCTTGGGAGCAGCCTATCAGTTAGCGCCCGCCTGATCCCGAGATGATGGGATGATGGTATGAGTGAGCATGGGCTAAAGGAAGGAGTAGTTTGAGCATGGATAATCTGGAGCTCTGGCAGCGCTATCAGGAATGGTTGTACTATCATCCAGGTATAAATCTTTACCTGGATGTCAGTCGAATGCGATTCAATCCTGAGCTGGTACAGGCGTTAGAGCCAAAATTTGTCAGAGCATTTCAGGATATGGCCGCCCTGGAGGGGGGGGCGATCGCTAACCCAGATGAGGACCGCATGGTTGGTCATTACTGGCTGCGAGATCCAGACCTTGCCCCCTCTGAGGCATTGAAGCAGGAAATCCGGGAGTCCCTGGATCAGATCGAAACCTTCGTTCGGAAGGTCCATAGTGGTGCCATCCGGCCCCCCCATGCTGAGCGATTCACGGATATTCTTGCGATCGGCATTGGTGGTTCTGCTCTAGGTCCCCAGTTCGTAGCCGAGGCCCTGGCTCCCCATCATCCACCGATGGCCATTCACTTTGTGGATAACATCGACCCGGCTGGGATCGATCGGACCTTGGCCCAACTGGGCGATCGGCTCGATCGGACCCTGGTCATTGTCACCAGTAAGTCAGGCGGAACGCCCGAAACCCGAAACGGCATGCTGGAAGTGAGCCATGTCTATCAGCAGAAAGGATTAGCCTTCAGCCAGCACGCGGTTGCCATCACGATGAAAGGCAGCAAGATGGATGAGTATGCGACCTCAGAACACTGGTTGGCCAGTTTTCCCATGTTTGATTGGGTGGGGGGCCGCACTTCCGAACTGTCTGCCGTGGGTTTGCTACCGGCGGCCCTGCAGGGGATTGACATTCGGGCGATGCTGGCGGGAGCCAAAGAGATGGATGGGGCAACCCGGATTTCGGACTTAAAAACGAATCCGGCGGCCCTCCTGGCCCTCGCCTGGTATCACGCTGGTGGAGGCAAAGGCGAAAAGGATATGGTGATCCTGCCGTACAAAGATAGTCTGTTGCTCTTTAGCCGTTACCTGCAACAACTGGTAATGGAATCCCTGGGCAAGGAGAAAGATCTGGAGGGTCAGACGGTTTACCAGGGGATTGCAGTGTACGGGAATAAGGGGTCTACGGATCAACATGCCTATGTGCAGCAGTTGCGGGAGGGGGTGCCTAATTTCTTTCTCACCTTCATTGAAGTCCTGGAAGATCGCCAGGGTAATGTTCTGGAGTTAGAACCCGGAATTACCAGTGGCGATTACCTGAGTGGGCTGCTGATGGGAACCCGGCAGGCCCTTTATGAAAATCAGCGAGATTCGATTACGATCACGATTCCCCGGGTGAATCCCTATACTGTCGGGGCTTTAATTGCGTTGTATGAACGGGCAGTGGGTCTGTATGCGTCTCTGGTCAACATCAATGCTTACCACCAGCCCGGTGTCGAGGCTGGGAAAAAAGCCGCAGCCTCGGTTCTGGATCTCCAGAAAAGGGTGCTTCAGGCCCTGCAGGTGACGACAGAACCGATCGGGCTGGCTACCCTGGCCGCCAAAGCGGGTGCAGCAGATCAGGTCGAGGCCGTTTACAAAATCGTGCGCCATCTGGAGGCTAATCATCGGGGGGTCAAACTGGAGGGTGATCGGGCTCGACCCGGTATGCTGAAGGTTCTGGCTGGTTAAAACCATCAACCTGTACAATCGATTTGTTATTGATGCGCTGCTAGAGGGAGGAATAACCTGTCTACTGATCTTCTAGAAGTTCCTTCAGGCCCTCTCAATATCCCCGATCGAGCTCCATCTCTGATGGTCGGGGAGGGGTCAGTTTATTTTTCGCTGATTATTCCCACCTATAACGAAGCGAAGAACATTCCAGATATCGTCAGGCTATTAACCCGTCTTCTGGATGAATTTATTGCGGGTCAGTATGAGCTGATCATCGTAGACGACAACAGTCCCGATCTGACCTGGGAAGTGGCACAGGCAATGGCGGTTGATTACCCTCAATTGCGGGTGATGCGGCGGCAAACAGAACGGGGACTCTCAACCGCAGTGATTCGAGGCTGGCAGGCCGCTCGTGGGGAAGTGTTAGGGGTCATTGACGGAGATTTGCAACATCCGCCAGAAGTTCTGCGAAAGCTCCTGACAGAAATTGGCCAGGGCGCTGACCTGGCGGTTGCCAGCCGCCATATTGAAGGGGGAGGCGTCAGTCAGTGGAGCTTTGTCCGGCGATTTCTGTCCCGTGGGGCGCAACTCCTAGGGCTGTTGATTCTGCCAAATGTGGTTGGGCGTGTTTCTGACCCCATGAGCGGATATTTCATGTTCCGCCGTCGGGCGATCGCAGAACGGATTCTCAATCCCATGGGATACAAAATCCTGCTGGAGGTGATTGGTCGTGGGGATGTGCAGCAAATTGCCGAAGTTGGCTATGTCTTCCAGGAACGGCTGGAAGGAGAGAGTAAGGTCACCTGGCGGCAATATGTGGATTATCTCCTACACCTGGCCCGCCTGCGATCGCGGGGGCGTATCAGTCGCCTGCGAAAACGCTTTCAGCCTCCTCTGGTGCGGTTTTTCCGCTTTGGGCTGGTTGGGTTGAGCGGTGTCTTTGTAGATATGGCCATGTTTTATCTTTTGAGCGACCCCTCGGCCCTGGCTCTGGGGTTAACCCGCAGCAAGATTTTGGCGGCAGAAACAGCCGTCATTAATAACTTCCTCTGGAACGACTTCTGGACTTTCCGAGATCTGGCGGCCAATCAACAGGGCTGGCGAAAACGCCTGAAGCGCTTCCTCAAGTTCAATATCATTTGCTTGATCGGGCTGGTTCTGAACGTGCTGCTCCTGAATCTGTTCTTTAATGTGTTCCATCTCAACCGGTATCTGGCTAACCTGATTGCGATCGTGCTGGTGGCAGTCTGGAACTTCTGGATTAGCTTGAAGCTGAGTTGGCGAGTGACCGAAGTTGGGAAGTAATGACTGGGAATTGGGATACCATCATGATCAGTTCTTGCCTTCAAGAATAGAATCAGTATCAGCGCCCCTACAACCTGGGCTTTCGCGGATGATTGATTCTAAATGGCTGACCTCGTCCAACCAATTGTTCTGTTCAGAATAGAATCTTGTCATGACCAGAAACAGTCTTCCATCAACCCCAATGGGCACCCCTCAGGTTGTCATCTGGATGAAAGTCTATGCCGGTGTGATGTGCGTCGTCTATCTACTCTTGGCCGCCGTCTCAATCATATTTTTTGCCATTGATCCAAGCGGTATGCCTGACACCAGCCTGGGAGAATTGCGGTTTCTGGGGGCTTTGTTCCTGGTCATGGGGCTGTTCTTTTTCGTTGTTTTTCTGCTCCCGATTCTGTTTCCACCGCGCCCCTGGGTGTGGGTCTATGATCTGGTGATCATTTGTCTGGGGCTGACCAGTCCCTGTCTGCTCCCATTTTGCGTGCCCCTGCTAATTTTCTGGTTCAAACCAGAGACAAAGGCATACTTCGGCAAAGCATAACATCGACGTTTCAACCTTGCCGTTTCAGCCAGATTCCTCGAACCAGGTTAATCGCCAGCCCCACCAGGAACAGGCCAAAACTCACCAACGCAATACAGGGGCCTGACGGAACATTCAGGTAATAGCTGATATAAAGCCCGATCACACTGGCACCAGCCCCGATCGCCGCTCCCCAAATCATCATCTGGTAGAGTTCTTGCACCAGGAGATAGGCTGTCGTCCCCGGCCCCACCAGCAAGGCAATTACCAGAACGACCCCCACCGTCTGCATACTGGCAATGATGGTCAACGCCACAGCCGACATCAAACCCAGATAAATCCAGGTCACGGGCAGGCCAATCGCCTGAGCCCCCAATCGATCAAAGGTATAGAAGAGTAACTCTTTATAGAAGCCTTTGACCAGCAAGAGGACAAATGCGGTAATCACCCCCGTTCGCACCACATCAGCCCCAGTGACACTGAGAATATCTCCAAACAGAAAACTGTTTAGATCTAACCGGTTATCCAACAAACTGAATAATAAGACTCCCAATGCAAAGAAACTGGAAAAAACCAGGGCCATGGCTGCATCCACTTTGACTCGGGTCTGACTGCGAATCCAGGCAATGACAAAAGCGCTGACAAGGCCAGAAATGAAGGCCCCTACGAGAATGTTAGCTTTCAGGAAGAAGGCGATCGACAAGCCCGGCATGACAGAGTGGGCCATCACGTCTCCCAGCAGAGAAATCCGCTGCACAATCAGATATGTGCCCACCACTGCACAGAGGACACCCACCAGGATGCCCACCAACAGAGCATTCCGCATGAATTCATAGTGGAGGGGTTCTAACAGAAAATGCACCATCAACAAAACAACATCGCGTCTGCAGCATCATGCTTATACCTGTCGAGGGTGGGTACCCCGTAGGCCCGCTGAATATTTTCAGGGGTCATCACCTGTTCTGGGAATCCCTCCGCTATGAGCCAGCGATTGAGTAGGAGCAGTCGATCGTAGCGGTTCAGACCGGCTCCCCACTCATGACAACTGATTAACAGGATTTTATGTTGCGCTTTTAGCTCAGCATAAACCTCAAATAACAGCGCCTCTGTTCGCTTGTCTACCCCAGCCAGCGGTTCATCTAACAGAAATACATCCGCTTGCTGGGCCAGGGCGCGGGCCAGGAAAACCCGCTGTTGTTCACCACCGGATAGCTCTCCAATTTGTCGATGGCGCAGGTGCTCCATTTCAACCCGTTGCAGTGCTGCTTGGACCAGATCTCGCGTTGCCGGTCCAGGGGAGTGGAACCAGCCCAAATGAGCAGTCCGTCCCATCATCACCACATTCCAGACGGTGATGGGGTAGTCCCAATCAATTTGCGATCGCTGAGGCACATAGGCAACACGCCGCCGTTGCCGCCGCAGGGGTTGCCCCTGGTACAATACTTGCCCCCCTTCCAGCGGAATCAGACTCAACAGGGACCGAATCAGGGTGCTTTTTCCCGCTCCGTTAGGCCCAATCAAACCTACCAGACTACCCTCAGGGAGGCGAAAACTAACCCGTTCCAGAGCCTGAACCTCCCCATAATTGACAGACACATTGCTAACATCTAACATGCCAGATCGAACAGAATGAGAATCATTTTCATTGTAGCCCAGCAATTATTCTAAAGTGATCCCTTTTAAGTAGGTCGGCACAATTAAATTAAGGATGAGAGTCGGGGTGAAGGGGGCACGCCCCCAGACCCCCCTTCTTATAATTAATCTCACCCGATTACTTAGGGTTTTTCATCGTAGCCGATGGAGATTTGAGGAGGAATTCATCGAGAGCATCCCAGTTTTGCAAGGTTGCCCTCATCCCCCAGCCCCTTCTCCCAAAGAGGGAGAAGGGGAGCCAGATTCAAAGTCCCTCTCCCGTTCTGGGAGAGGGATTTAGGGAGAGGGCTACAAAAGTGGGATGCACTCGAATTCATCGCGCTTCCAGCGATGGCCGCTCTGCCCTCCACACATTACAATCTGGAAATGTAAAAATAAATTGGATAGCCCCCATTACTTTTCAGGAAAATATGGTCTTCAACCCTGACAATGCTGGTTTTATCAACTCAAATCATGACGAAACCCAAGCAAACTCATTGCTGCAGTACCTCCAACTCCAGTCCCCTGAGGTCTTATCACGGGTCGCCCGATCGGTGACACCTGATGTGAAGCAGATCATTTCCCACAACGTTCAGGGATTGGTCGGCATGCTTCCCAACGAAAATTTCAATGTTCAGATCACCACAGATCGGGAAAATCTAGCCAGTCTGCTCGCTTCAGCCATGATGACAGGCTATTTCCTGCGCCAGATGGAGCAATGGATGGAACTGGATGGCTCTCTGGCCGGTTCCTTCTCTCTGTACCGAGAGTCCCGCCCTGGCGATCAGGCCTGACCCACCGCACTCCCAATGTTTCATCCCTTGTCAATCACAGACCCAATCAGGATTTCAGATCCTGGGCTGGGAATTTACCGGGGCGAACTCTGATCACCTGTGCTTGTCCATTACGGCTCACTTCCAGTTCCAGTTCCCCCCCAATCTGGCTTGACTCAACCCGTTCCTGCACTTCAGTAGAGGATTTAACGGGTTGACCATCAATTTTCCGAATCACATCTCCCCGGCGCAGACCTGCTTCGCGGGCGGGGGATCGCTCCATCACCCGAACGATCAGGACACCCTGGTCCTGGGTGATTTTGAAGTCATCCCCATCTTGCTGGTTCAGCTCCTCCCTGATATTGGGGGTCAGATCCACCATCTGAATCCCCAGGTAAGGATGATCAGCCTGCCCCTTCGCCACTAACTGATTGGCAATTCGGAGTGCCGTCTCAATGGGAATGGCAAAACTTAAACCCTGAGCATCGACCCGAATCGCGGTATTAATCCCAATAACTTCTCCCCGATCGTTCAATAGTGGCCCGCCTGAATTGCCGGGATTAATCGCCGCATCCGTTTGAATAAACCGCACGCGCTTATCGGGAGCCCCGATCTGGGAACTAGAACGACCGGTAGCGCTGATAATACCGGCAGTGACGGTATTGTCCAACCCGAGGGGATTACCAATCGCGATCGCCCATTGCCCCGGCACCAGATTTTCGGAATTGCCCAGTTTGACCACCGGTAGCCCAGTGGCCTCAATTTTGATCACCGCCACATCCGTCACCGGATCGCTGCCTAACACACGCCCCTTAAAAATACGCCCATCTTTCAAGGTCACGGTTACGGTATCGGCTTCAGCGACCACATGGGCGTTGGTGATGACTTGGCCGTTCTCACTCAAAATAAACCCAGATCCTGTCCCTCGCTCCACCTTTTCCGAGATGGGGGGCTCAGTCTCCCCAAAGAACCGTCGCAGGAAAGGATTTTGAAAGGTTTCAGGCAGGGGACTGGCAATTTTCCGGGCTGCATCAATGCGGACCACTGCTGGTCCCACCTTTTCCACAGCTTCCGCAATAAAATTTGTATTATGGCCTTGTAAGGGTAAGCTCTGACCTGAAGTTAACGCGGTTTTGCTCCCCATCTGCCGTGGCTCGACCATCTGGGGAGAAGATGCATTTGAGGATTGAATGGGCAGATATCGGCTACCCCACAATCCTGCACCTCCACCGATCGCGACCAATCCGAGGTAAATTGCTAACTGCTTGGACAACAGGGTCATAATCTTCAGGTCGAACAACGGCAATCAGGTTCTTCTACTCTAGATCAAATCCCCTATCAGGGAAGTCAAATTTAAATCGATGAAGGTTAACAGCCTGTTGTGTCTATTCTGCTTTCTGGCCGGGTTCCTGCCACCTGCCGCAGCCCAGTCCGACCCCACCTGCCCGCCGCCCGTTCTCTCCCGTCTGGTACGGCATCGGGTCACCCCTAATGAAACTCTCGAGAGTATTGCCCGCCGCTATAATTTGCTGCCTGCGACCTTGATGGGGCTCAACCCCAGCCTGCGTTCCGGCAAGGTTACGATCGGCAGTGAGATTCTGATTCCCCCCCATAATGGCATTCGGGTCGAGGTGCGTCCGGGGCAAACCTGGCGGGATATTGCTGTTATCTATAAGGTTCGAGCTGATGTGCTGTTTGAAGCCAATGGCTGCCGCCTCAAACCCGATCGGGTGGTTTTTGTGCCAGGAGTCAACTGGTCGCCCCTGAACACCAGGAATTCAGCCAATCCAGCTTCCCTGGCCAAAAATCTGACAGGCTACCCTCTGCCCTTCCAGGCCACGATCGCGCTAGGTTATGGCTGGCAACTCACCCCCGATACCTATCAGGTCGCTTTTCATGGAGGTCTGGATCTGCAGGCCGCGATCGGCACCCCTGTGCTGGCAGTAGGAGATGGCCTTGTTGCTTTTGCGGGTAATCAGGGAGCCTATGGCAATCTGGTTGTGATTAACCATGAGGCTGGACGGCAAACTCGCTATGCCCAACTGGCCACCCTTCAAGTCAAAACGGGGCAGTCGATTCAGGTAGGGCAGCAACTGGGAACCGTCGGCTCAAGCGGAACTCCCAGTTCCAAAGTTCCCCATTTACACTTCGAGGTTCGGATCAATTCTGATGTAGGGTGGGTGGCTGAAGATCCGACCCCTTACCTGAAAATCATGCGGATCACCGAGGCCCAACGATAGTCATTGGTCATTGGTTATCCGAACTACTAAGGATCGTGGATTTAATAACTCCGAGATTTTCAGCCCTCACCCCCAACCCCCTGCCCCCTCCCCCTCTCCCGGCGGGAGAGGGGGCAGGGGGGTGAGGGCAAGCAGAAGTTTATCGGTGTTATTTAATTCTCATTCCTAAGACGACTAAGGGAGAGAGATTTGGTTTGAGTGGGGGGTTGAGGGTAATGCCCCTGCACTCTGATTAGCCGCTTTATCAAAACCATGATCCTAATCATTCGGACTGACTGGTGGCAGTAGCCAAATGACCCATAACTAATGACTAAAATAAATTCTGGCGTTCATCAACAGCACTATGACTTCTCCCCCTCCTGATCAGCTTCAGGTATTTCTCGATATTGCGACTGAGGCCGCTCTTTCTGGTGGAACAGTTCTACAAAATTACTGGGGCAAGCTAGAAAACGTGCAGGAGAAAGGCCGTCCAGGCGATCTGGTTACAGAGGCAGATAAAGCCTCGGAAGTAGCAGTCCTGGAGGTGCTGCGACGTCACTTTCCGCACCACGGTATTCTGGCCGAGGAATCAGGCCGATCGGGGGAACAAACCGATGCCTACCTCTGGGCGATCGACCCCCTGGATGGAACGACCAACTATGCCCACCAGTACCCCTGCTTCGCGGTTTCGATCGGGTTGTTGATTGAGGGCATTCCCCAGGTTGGCGTCGTTTTCGACCCTTTCCGCCAGGAGTTGTTTCGAGCTGCCCGAGGGTTAGGGGCAACTCGAAATCGCTCTGCGATTCGGGTTTCTCAGGCACAAACCCTGAGTCAGAGTTTACTGGTGACGGGCTTTGCCTACGATCGGCGGGAAACCTCTGACAACAATTACGCTGAATTCTGTCACCTGACCCACCGGACCCAGGGGGTCCGGCGCAGTGGCTCGGCCTCCATGGACCTGGCTTACGTGGCCTGTGGTCGTCTGGACGGTTACTGGGAACGGGGCCTTTCCATCTGGGATATCGCTGCTGGGGTCGTGCTGGTAGAGGAGGCTGGAGGCCGGGTATCCGCCTATGATAGCAGTCCCGTGGTGCTGGCTTCTGGCCGAGTCTTGGCCACGAACGGGCGTATTCATACTGAATTGAGTTCTGAACTGTTGCAGGTTCGTCCCCTTTAGAGGGTGACCGTAAATCCTCTGACTACATTTTTCAGGTATATTACAGGTTCGCGCATTTTCACGGTACTGCTTCCCCATACCAGAGGTGCAGTTTCTTTTTTGCAGAGTACACTAGAAGGAGCCCAATCATAGGGAAGTCGGAACGCAGCATGTCTTTCCAGATTCAGCGAGGATTGTTCAATTTAGATTTCATCGATTGCCACGCAATTTTAGGCGTGCCGGTGGATGCGGACGCGAAGGAAGTCCGTAAGCGATATCTTAAAATTGCCCGTAGTCTTCACCCAGACAGCTTTTCCGCCAGTAGTGAAGTAGAAAAGCAGAGAGCCGTTGAGATGCTTTCCAAGCTGGTTAACCCGGCTTATGAAAAACTATCTCAGGAAAAAGAGCGGACGGAGTACACGGTGATGTTGCGCCTGAAAGGACAGCAGGCAGCCAGACAGCAGGATTCCCTCTCCCTGGCGAGCGAACTGGCTCAGCAGCTCTCCCGCGCCAATGAGATCGATCAGAATTATAAGAAGTATGTCCAGCAACTGTCAGAACAACAGTACCAAACCCTGGATCAAATTATTGAGGTGACGGGTCAACTGAGTGAGTTGAATCTGGTTTACCTGATGCGTAAAACAGCTAAGAATGAAACTGTAACCTCATCCGCTACACCTAATACAACGGCCACCCCTTCCCAGGCAACGAATGCAGGTCGAAGTAGCACCGTTCCAAACTACACTCCCCCGGCGGCTCGGGTTAATATCATTGATCAGTTTTATCGCCGTGCCGAAGAATACCTCAATGGCAATAACCTGGCTAAGGCTGTTCTGGAATTACGGGATGCGCTGCAGGCAGAACCCAATAATGCCCGCTGCCATAGTTTGCTAGGGACGGTCTACCTGAAACAAAATCAAATGACAATGGCCAAGATTCATTTCAATAAGGCTCTGCAGATTAATCCAGCAGATGAGATGGCCCAAAAAGGGATCAAGCAGTTAGAGAAGTTGTCTGGTAAACCTGCAACTTCAACTGGCGGCAAGAGCACTGGTGCAAAAGCAACACCTAAAACAGGCCAGAAAACGCCACCCAAATCCGATCAGTCTGGTGGCGGTGGCTTCTTTGGTGGTTTATTCGGTGGTGGTAAGAAGAAGTAATGGTTCACCAGTTGCCTGCCGGAGCCAGAGATCTGCTCCCCATTGATGTTGTGCAAAAACAGTGGATTGAAGATCGGCTGCAGCAGGTCTTTCACCAGTGGGGGTATCACCGAATTATTACCTCAACCCTGGAACGCCTGGATACGCTGATGGCCGGGGGGGCAGTTGAGCGGGATACGGTCATCGATGTCCAAGATGCAGATGATGATGACCTAGGGCTGAGACCGGAATTAACCGCCTCGATCGCCCGCACGGCTGTAACTCGTCTGGCCAAAGCCCCCTTTCCTCAGCGGCTTTGTTACAACGCCAATGTGTTCCGTCGAGCCCAAAGAGGCAGCCACAATCACCAACAGGAATTCTACCAGGCGGGGGTGGAATTGCTGGGAGGGGGAGGACTGATTGCAGATGCCGAAATTCTGCTCCTTATCATTGACTGCGTCCAACGCCTGGGTTTTGCGACTCAAAATCAGCAGTCTCCAGAATCTGGACCAGGCTGGCACCTGATTCTGGGGGAAGCCGGGTTGACCCGATCGCTCCTGTCCGTCTTCCCCGAACCCTGGCGAGATAAGGTGCGCTGGGCTATTGCCCACCTGGACCGGATGGCCCTGGAAACCCTACCCCTCTCTCCCGACCTGCGAGACCGGGCCTTGTTCTTGCTGGATTTACGTGGGCAGCCAAGGGATGTTTTACAACGGCTATCCACCCTAGATCTGGATAGCCCTCAACAGGAGGCTGTAAATCACTTGAAGGCTCTGGTGGATTTGTTGGCTGATTCCTTCGCTGAACAATCCGGTGGTGCTGTGGTAGGCCCCCAGTTGGTCCTGGATCTGAGCCTGATCCAGACGATCGACTACTACACGGGAATTGTCTTTGAGATCGTCAGTGATGCCGCCAGCGGGCAACGGATCCTGGGTCAGGGGGGCCGATACGATCAGTTGCTGGGGCTGTACCATCCCCAGGGGCAAGCCTACCCTGGCATCGGTTTTGCTCTCAACACAGAAGAAATTTACCAAGTTCTGCTCCCCCAGGGTCATCTTCCCTATAAAACCCCGGCCATAGACTGGCTGATCGTTCCAGCCTCACCTCAGGTTTATGAGGCGGCTTTTGCCCAGGCCCAACAGCTACGGGATGGGGATCAACAGGTGCGGGTAGAAATGAGTCTGGGCAACTATTCCACCCCCGAAGCCATTCGGGAGTATGCCTACCAGAGGCGGATTGGCCAGATCGTCTGGATTAATACGGATAGTGTCTCTACAATTGAAACAGTAAGTTGATCCGAGAGAGAACACTGTGCCGCATACAATTGTTACAAATATTTGTGAGGGTGTCGCTGACTGTGTAGATGCTTGTCCAGTAGCCTGCATTCATGAAGGTCCTGGTAAAAATACCAAGGGGACGGGCTGGTACTGGATTGATTTTACAACTTGTATTGACTGTGGAATTTGCTTGCAGGTTTGCCCGGTTGAGGGCGCGATCGTTCCCGAAGAACATCCTGATCTGCAACAAACTCCGCGCTAATAGAGTCTCAGACAGTCAAGGGTGTATCCGACGGGTGAGACAACGGAGGAAATGTGATCATGTCTGCAACCGGGACAAGTCAGCAAACCCTGCCTGTGATTGCTGCCGAACTGCTGGCCGCTTTAAGCGAACAGAAAACCAGATGTCGGCGTAACAATGTTCCTTTTTGTACCCCTTATGTATTTCTGGCTTTGCTGGATAATCCCCTGGGTATCACGTATCGCTCTCTGGAGACCCTTCGAAAAGGACTGGCTCTAGAGGTCTGGAACTCGCTGGAAACCTACGATCGGGAAATCCGTAAAAAGCCAGAACAACCCTTCTTCGATTTTCTCTGGGAATCCCGAGAAGATGTGTGTCGAGCCCAGGATTATGCCGTCCAGGATGGGCACCAGGAGATTACCGATAAGTATCTATTTCTCAGTGTTCTGAATACCAAAAGCAGAACGCAGCAGAGCTTCAAGCGATTTCTGGGAGAGAAGCAGTTCAATCGGTTAGTGGAGATTGTGATCCAGACCTCAGCCTGATAGGATGATGGGCTTTAAGAGTAATCAGCTCGGCACCATTCCCAGAATGGTCCAGTAAAGGTCATGCTTCGTCAAATTCTATCCAGACTCAGTTTATTCTGCCTCAGCCTCTGCCTGATTGTCAGTTGCAGTACTCGCCCGATCCCCACTTCTTCTCCCTCCGCAGAGCTAAAATCTGGGGAGGGTCGAATTGCGATCGGCACAACCTCTCGAATTCGGACCCTCGATCCTGCCGATGCTTACGAAATCTTTCCCGGTATCCTGCTCAATAATCTCAGCGATCGTCTCTACACCTATGCTTCAGAGTCAACAGAGCTGGAGCCTCAATTGGCCACAGCCTTACCCAGAGTCAGTCCTGACGGGTTGACCTACACCATTCCCCTGCGACAGGGCGTTGTCTTCCACGATGGCACCCCCTTCAATGCCAAAGCGATGGCATTTTCCCTGAATCGGTTGATCCAAAATGGGGGGCAACCCGCATTTCTATTTTCCGAAAAAATAGCCAGTATCCAAGCTCCAGAGGAGTATGAGCTGGTAATTCGTCTGCGGGAACCCTTTGCAGCCTTTCCTTCCCTACTCACCTTTTTTGGAGCCTGTGCGGTTTCACCTCAAGTTTACGAGCTGGGAACCGGGAAATTTAAGCCAGAAACCTTGGTGGGGACAGGTCCCTATCGGCTAGCAGCCTATGGCCCGGACTCTTTACGCCTGGAGGTGTTCGATCGCTACTGGGGCAAAAAACCTCAAAATCGAGGCATTGATATCCAACTGCTCTCCAGTCCGGCAAACCTGTACAACAGCTTTCGCACGGGTGGTGTGGACGTGGCTTACCAGAACCTGGAACCAGAACAGGTGCAGCAGCTCAAGCAAGATGCCAAGCGGGAAGGCTGGCAGGTGGTGGAAACCCAGGGCAGCGCTGTTACCCTCTGGGCTCTGAATGTGCGCCAGAAACCACTGGACAATCCCCTGGTCCGGCAGGCGATCGCAGCGGTGGTCAACCGCCCCCTGATCAACGATCGGGTCTTTCAGGGGCAGGCAGCCCCCCTGTATAGTCTTATCCCTGACAATTTTGCAGCCTCTCGACCTGTCTTTAAGGATCAGTTTGGCGAGAACAACCCGGCACTGGCTCAAAAACTTTTGATCCAGGCTGGGTATTCAGCTACCCATCCTTTAAAGGTGCAGGTCTGGTATCCGGCCAATTCTACAGTCAGAGGGCTCATTGCTGGAGTCCTGAAGGCTCTGGTACAGGAGCAACTGGGGGGGATCTTACAGTTGGAGCTCAAGAGTGTCGATTCTGCTACTGCCAATCAAAATCTCGATCAGGGTGTTTATCCCTCTTTTTTACTGAGCTGGTACCCCGATTTTTATGATGTAGATACCTATATTCAGCCCTTTCTTCACTGTGCCCGGGGCTCAGAGAAGCTGGGCTGTCAGTCCGGAGCAAGCCAATCCCAGGGCTCGTTTTACTACAATCTGCAGGTCAATAAGCAGGTAACCGCCCAGCGCCAGACCCATGATCCTGAGGCAAGGCGCAAAATTCTGGCAGAACTACAGCAAGCCCTGGTTAAAGATGTGCCTTACATTCCCCTGCTCCAAAATAAAGAGTATGCGTTTGCCCGGCAGAGGGTGGAGGGAGTCAGGGTGAGTCCGACGCAACAATTTCCCTTCTGGACCATTCGGAAATCTTGAGTTTTTTTATCCATGTGGGCCTATTTTCTCCGCCGTCTTCTGAGCCTGATCCCAGTTCTGCTAGGCATTACCCTGGTGGTTTTTTGCTTTCTCCATCTCATTCCTGGGGATCCAGTGGTAGCAATGCTGGGGGAGCGGGCCACCCCCGATCAGATCGCTGCAACTCGGCAACAATTGGGGCTGGATCAACCCCTATCGCTGCAGTACTTGACCTTTCTCAGTCGCCTGCTCCGTTTGGATCTGGGCCATAGCTTGATTAGCGGTATTCCTGTGATCGAAGACCTCAAAGGTCGCTGGCCTGCCACCTTTGAGCTGACGATCGTAACCCTGTTGCTAGCCCTCTGTTTGGGCATTCCGATGGGCATTCTGGCGGCTGTATTTCAGCATCGCTGGCCCGATCGCCTGACCCTGGTCGGCTCTCTGCTGGGGGCGTCCTTCCCCGTCTACTGGCTGGGGTTACTTTTAATTTATTTGTTTGCGATTTATCTGCAATGGTTACCTCCCAGTGGGCGACTCAGCACAGACCTGGGGCTGAGGTTTCAACCCATCACCGGCTTTTATTTGGTCGATGCAGTGCTCAAGCGTGATCTGTCTCTCCTGCTCGATACCCTGGCCCACCTGGTGCTGCCTGCCCTCACCCTGGGAACCGTTCCCCTGGCGGTGCTAGCCCGTATGACCCGCACAGCCCTGCTGGATACCCTATCCCAGACCTATATCAGCACTGCCAGGGCCAAGGGTCTGCCAGAAGTCCTGGTGATCCTCCGGCATGGTTTGAAAAATGCCCTGTTGCCGATCGTAACTGTGATTGGCCTCCAGTTTGGCACTCTACTGGGAGGAGCCATTCTTACAGAGACCATTTTCGCCTGGCCCGGCATTGGCTCCTGGTTATATGACGGGATTCTGGCCAGGGATTATCCCGTGGTGTTGAATGGGGTGGTGATTGTTTCCACCACCTTTGTCATGATTAACATCGCCGTTGATCTGACCTATGCCTGGATTGATCCCCGAATTCAACAGCAGTAATCTTCGCCATGCCTCCCATGCCCCCTGTTATTTCTCTGGCTCTGCGGAACTTCTGGCGATCGGCCCCTAGCAGACTGGGCTCCACCATGACCTTGGGACTACTGATTCTGGCCCTAGTCGCTCCGTTGTTGCGACCCTATAATCCTGCTGTAGAACAGGGCTACCTGAACCGTCTCCAATCCCCCAGCCTGGAACACCCTCTGGGCACCGATGGTTTAGGGAGAGATGTGTTGACGGCCATCTGGCACGGTATTGGGACTTCCCTCGGGGTTAGTCTAACCGCAGTCAGTCTGGGGCTGCTGATCGGTCTGCTCCTGGGGCTAGTGGCAGGATACTTTCGGGGCATGCTGGAGCTGACGATCGGCTGGCTGACGGATATCCTGCTGGCGTTTCCTTCAATTCTGCTGGCGATCGCCATTGTGACAGTCACAGGCCCCTCCTTGCAGAGCGTCATCCTGGCGGTGGGCATAATCCAGATCCCCATCTATATCCGGTTGACCCGCAGTATGGTACTCTCTCTACGAGAGCAGGAATTTATCCAGGCTGTACAGGCTATTGGCGCATCTCCCCCATACATTCTGCAACAGCATATTCTGCCAGCTGTGCTGGCACCTCTGATCGTACAGGCTACCCTATCCATCAGTATGGCCACCCTGGAAGCCGCAGGTTTGGGATTTTTGGGGTTAGGGATACGACCTCCCACACCGGAATTGGGAACAATGTTAGCGGATGCCTTTAAAGGGGGATATGCACTTTCAGCCCCTTGGACTACCCTCTTTCCAGGTCTGATGATTACACTGATGGTGGTAGCCTTTAATCTCCTTGGAGATGGATTACGGGATAGTCTCAATCCTGGTCCCCTCATTAAACCTGCCAGAAATGCTTCTGCTCCTTGATCCCCAGTTCCGTATTATTGACGTGTAATCCTGTACGTAATCAACCTAGCATTGTAGCGACCCTCGTCGGTGGTTCCCTATGGAAGACTCAGTTTCGACGTCAGGCTTGAGAGGACAACGTACCCTGGCTGCTGTTGTTTTTACGGACGGGGTCAACTTCAGTGCTCGGATGTCCCAGGATGAAGAGGGGACCTTAGATCGCATCAGCCAGGATCTGGATGTAATGCGGGAACTCTGTCAGCGCTATGATGGGCGCGTTCTCAAATCAACCGGCGATGGGCTGCTCATGTGTTTTTCCAGTGCGTTGAATGCAGTCACCTGTGCGCTGGAAATCCAGAAGGAAATTACAGAAGCAGCCAGCCTACTTCCCCCGGATAAAGCCTTACAACATCGCATTGGCATCCATCTCGGAGATGTCTTTATCAGCGAGTCAGATGTCATGGGCACTGGAGTCAACATCGCAGCACGGCTGCAGTCCCAAGCGGAAGCGGGGGGCATCTGTATTTCCCAAACGGTCTATGACGTGGTTAAAACGGGTATCAGCGCGAAGATGACCTATATAGGTCCCCGTAAGCTGAAAAATATTCAGGAGGAAATTCCCATCTACCGTGTTTCTGCTCAGGGAGCGGAAGAGACGTGGGATAATGCCCAGGCCCAAACGGACTCGCCCTCCCCTCCAGCCAGTACTGTGACTGTATTCACGCCTCAGGTTGATCCTTACGATCGGGCAGCCAAAAATCTGGCAGAGCATGAGCACTCCCTACGAATTCGCAAACTGATGCTTTGTGTCTGTCAAAACACCTGGGAAAACGATACCCATAAGCTGAATCAGATTGATTTGCGCAGCATGGTACGGGAATTGCATGCGATCGCCCCCACCACCGTAGCGCTCAAATTGGGGCTGTACCGGGTGATCCAGAACTTGAGTAAACGGGCAGAATATGAGCTGGTGGCCAGGATTATCCTGGATAATTTTGAGCCCCTGTATCCCGATCGGCCCCAGATCTCGCTGGACCTTCTAACTGAAGTGGCCCAGAAGTTAGAACAGAACCCCAATCTGGAGCGGATTAAAAAATTGATTCTATGTGTTTGCCGCGATATTTGGGAAAGCGATCCTGTTAAACTCAGAATCCTGAAGCTGGTGGACCTGTTACCGGAGCTGCTGGAAATTGCCCCCACCCAGGACCACCTGCAGGTTAAGCTAGACGCGGTGGTCAAAACACTCAATAAACAAATGGAGTACCGGGTCCTGGCGAGCATGATCAGTCAGACCACCCAACCGTTATATGTTCCACCCACTCATTTAACTGCGCCGGTTCCTGAACCCATTGCCCAGGAGTCTCCTGGAGAATCCCTGCCATCTCCCACCCCAACCAGCACTCCATCCCAACCCATGCCGCCCCCAACGGGAGGGGCTGAGCCTACAGAGCAAACAGTGGCGATCGGGCCAGCAGAGTCAGCCCAGAACCTTGTCACAGCCCCACCTGAGCCAGACCAGAAACCATCCCCCAGTGCCAAGATCACGCCCAACTGGTTTGACATCCGAGCCGATTTGATGCGTTACACCAATCCTCTGCGGGCCAAGATGTTAATCTTCTCGGTCCTCCACGACGATTTCACAGCCAGTGAAATCAACCTGCTGTCTCTCAGACTGCACCCCCTGGATGCATTACTGAAAACCCTGATCCAGACCTATCCCACTCAAACTGAAGTTGAGACCAAGCTCTACACAACAGCCCGCCAGATGGAAGACCCTGATTTATGTTTTCAATCTGCCAATTCAATTCTGCAGGCTCTGAGGTCCATCTACCGGTCTGGCGGTTGTTTAGAAACAGCCTCGGGGTCTGAGTTGGATGAGCAAACGATCGTGCGCAATGAATTCAATCCCCTATCGCACCCAGCTCAAACAATCTCATTTGAGGATAATGATGCCACCTGTCAGTTTTTTGCTCCTTCAAAAGCAAACGACCCTGCTCCAGAAGAACCGGAAGCCTCAAAGGCTGAAACTCTGGCCGGTTAAATGAGATAAATCCCATGGATGCTGATGAACTTCTGCAACGGTATGCAACTGGAGAGACAGATTTTAGTGGTGCCAACCTGAACAGCGTCAACCTGAAAGGGGCCGATCTGATTGGCAGTGACTTCAGCAAAGCGGATTTACGAGGCGCTAATTTGACTCTGACTTACCTGAGCCGGGTCAATTTAAGTCGAGCCGACCTGACGGGTTCCAAACTGAGTGGCGCTAATCTGAATCAGGCCACCCTGAGCGGGGCCACCCTGAGCGGGGCAGATTTGCATGGGGCCACCCTGCAAGGAGCGGATCTGCGAGGGGTGGATATTACCCTGGCTACCTTGCTGGATGCTAACTTGGTGGATGTTGATCTACGGGGCGCTAACCTGAGTGGAGCCAGTCTGCGGGGTGCCTGTCTACGGGGCGCTAACCTGCGAGTGGAGAGCCGGGTTTACGATGGGGCCAACCTGCGTGGGGCTGATCTGCGCTATGCCGATTTACGGGGTGTGAATCTGACCGGGGCCGATCTGAGCCGGGCTGACCTGCGGGGAGCCAATCTGCAAGAAGCCATTCTGCGGGACACCAACCTGAGTGAGGCCAACCTGTCCCATGCCAGCATGGTGGATGTATTTCTGACCGATGCCAATCTGACGGACAGTAATCTGGAGCATGCCAACCTGCTGCGAGCCAAGCTTGGTCGCAGTATTTTGAGCAATAGTCGGCTGAATCAGGCGGATCTGACCGAAGCCAATTTAACCGATGCCAAACTGGGGCGGGCCCGCTTAAACGGGGTAACTTTATTACGGGCTAACTTAACCCGAGCTGATCTGAGTCGCGCCAGTCTGCGTGAGGCAAACCTGGTGGATGCCAGCCTGGTGGATGCCTATCTGGCCAGAGCCGATCTGACTGGGGCCAATTTAACCCAGGCTGTTTTGCTCAGAACCGAGTTGAGTTCGGCAAATCTGGCAGACGCAAAATTAACTGGGGCCACGATGCCGGATGGGAAGATTCACCCATGAGCAGTTTTTCTCTCCTAAAACCCAGGGCAGTTTTACTGGGATTGCTGGTGGCACTTGGGGGAGCCCCGATCGTTGGTCTGCTCAGCCGCCTGGTTGCCAGTCTCCTGTTTCGATGGGCTGGCGGTTCATCAGAAGATTTCCAGAGCTTTTTTGTCTCAACCCTGTTACTGCCGATCGTTGCCCTGTTGTTTGGCCTGGGGCTAACGGTAGCAGGTGGAATCACAGTGGCCTTTCTGGCTCCCAAAGCCAAACTGCTCAACAGCACAGTCCTGGGACTGGTGACTTCTGCTCTGCTCCTGCTCTCCTGGGGCTGGATGCCTGACTGGTATAGTCTGGCAACTCTGGTTCTCACCCTACCCTGCACAGTTCTGGGTAGCTGGCTGATGGGCACCAAGCAATAGGATCAGGCATCCTCTAAGATCAGGCAGTCCCCATCATACCGCCTGATCGTGCTTGGCTTTTTTATTGTTCTATTGGCATCTTTCTTTTTCTGCTTCCAGAACGTGATTGTACGGGTGCTTTTTACCGAGCATGCCTTCCTGGGGCTGTTTCCCCTGGGTGGATTTGTCACTCCAACCTTGCCCCACTCCTTCCTGCTCCTGGCCATGCGGATGCTGCTGGTCGTTCCCTTGATGTCGATTCTGGCATCCAGGTTCTATCCTCCCACATGGAAAGAACTGGCTTCCTTAGCTCAGCCCCCACAACGGGGAATCCTGTTGCAGTCGATCGCCGGTGGCGGACTCATGTTTCTCTACCTGGCCCTGCTGTACCTATCCGTGGGAATGATTCCCACGGGGATCGCCATGACCCTGTTTTTCACCTATCCCGTATTTACAGCCCTCTTCTCCTGGGGCTGGTTTGGCGATCGGCCCACCCGCTTACAGTGGGGGGTGATGGGGATTGTGCTGCTGGGCAGTGCCCTGACGATGCCCCATCCCAGTGCCGTGGCTCCTGGGTATAACTGGATCGGGGTGACAACCGGAATCGCCTCTGGTGTCGCCTATGCCTTCTATACCGTGGTCGCTCAAAAAAGCTTCACAGACTTGCATCCCGTGCCTTACACCTGGGTAAGTTTTGCCACCACCCTGGTTCTCTCCTGCTTATGTCTGCCCTTTGGACAGAGTCAGGAAACCCTGCCCTGGGTTGCCCTCTGGATTGGGGGTCTCTGCTCCGCGATCGTCACCTTTGCCGGACATGTACTGACTAATATTGGCATTCGGTTGATTGGGGCTACGACTGCCGCCATGATTGGCACGGCTAATCCCGCGTTTACGGTGGTGTTGGCCTGGGGAGCAATTCAGGAGACTCTGAAGGGAGGCCAACTGATGGGCGTGGCGATCGTGACGGTCGGCGTCGTGCTCCTGAGCCGCGATCGCAGCCTGAAAAAGCCGTAAGCTCTAGTGTTGCAAACAATAAATTTTGCCCCATAGGGGTTTGGGGGTAAAACCCCCACCCCTAACAATTGCCTTGACCAAGCATTAGGCTGCGATCGTTGCATATCGCTGCAACTGCGCCTCGCATTGCTGAAATAGATGGTTGACTACTCCAAACAGGGTTAATGGCAGGGGTTATCCCGATTTCCATTAGACCTGAAACCACGTCATCCCAGGTAAGCCTGCCTGACCCGTGCATCATCTACCAGAGTAGCCGCATTGCCGCTCAGGGTAATCTGCCCAGCTTCCAGCACATAGCCCCGATCGGCATGCTGCAGGGCCAGGGTAGCATTCTGTTCCACCAGTAGAATCGTGACCCCTGTCTGGCGCAGGTTCTGGATGATCGAGAAAATCTCCCGGACGATCGCGGGAGCCAGACCCAGGCTGGGCTCGTCCAGCAGCAGGAGTTTGGGCCGACTCATCAGGGCGCGGGCAATCGCCAGCATCTGCTGCTCTCCACCGCTCAGAGTCCCGGCCAGTTGCAGTCGCCGCTCGGCTAACCGGGGAAAGAGCTGGAACTGGCGATCGAGGTCTGCCTTGATCCCGGCGGTATCCGATCTAACATAAGCCCCTAACTCCAGGTTGTCCAGAATCGTCAGGCCCGCCAGCACTCGCCGTCCTTCGGGGCAATGGGCGATGCCCAGGCCGACGACTTCATCGGGCCGACGGCGCACAATGCTGCGATCGGTATAGTAGATCTCACCCTTTCCCAGGGGAATCAGGCGGGAAATAGCCCGCAGGGTGGTGCTCTTTCCGGCTCCGTTGGCCCCCACCAGGGTCACAACTTCGCCCCTGTTAACCGTTAGATGAATATCCTGCAGAGCCTGAATGCCACCATAGTTAACACTCAAGCCCTTCAATTCCAGCAGAGGCGCTGGTGCTGCTTCAATTCCCATTATTCCCCCCCCAGGTAGGCGTCAATCACAGCCGGGTCGGTGCGGACGGCTTCAGGTTGCCCCAGGGCAATCAGTTGGCCGAAGTCCAGAACGGCGATCCGATCGCACAGACCCATCACCAGGGGTACATGGTGTTCAATCAAGATCACGGTCAGGTTGAACTGATCCCGAAGCTGGCGAATGAACTGGCTCAACTGGTGCTTTTCATTCGGGTTCATGCCAGCAGCAGGCTCATCCAGCAACAGAACCTGCGGTTCCAGGGCCAGGGCGCGGGCAATTTCCAGCCGCCGCTGATCCCCGTAGGGGAAATTGCGGGCTTTTTCGTCCTGTCGATCGCTCAATCCCACCAACTCCAGCAGAGACAGGGATTTCTGTTTGATCTGGCGTTCCTCCCGTCTGGCTCCGGGCAAACCCAAAACCCCCTGCAGGACATTACTACGAGCATGGATCTGCTGGGCAATCATGACATTTTCTAGGGCCGACAGATCCCCAAACAGCCGAATGTTCTGAAACGTGCGGGCAATTCCCTGGGAAGCAATCTGGTAAGGCCGAAGTCGGGTCATCATTTTTCCCTGGTAGAGCAAACGCCCGCTACTGGGCTGGATCAGGCCCGTAATCAGGTTGAACAGGGTGGTTTTACCGGCTCCGTTGGGACCGATCAACCCAAAGATTTCGTGGGGATTGACCTGGAAAGACACTTCGTTAACGGCAACCAGTCCACCAAAACGACGAGTCAGCCCGATCGCTTCCATGATTGGAGCAGGGGCAGGCAGGGGAGAAACCATGGGGATCATTTTCGACGCCACTGTAATCGTTGTAGTAACCCAGGCGTAACCAATCCCTGGGGAAAAAAGAGCGTACCCAGGACAATCAACAAGCCGAAGACGATCAGGCGAATGTCAGCAGTAATTCGCAGCACTTCCGGTAAGGCCCGAAACACCATACCGCCCAGTACAGGCCCCAGATAAATCCGGGAGCCGCCAATCAGGACTGACGCCAGGTAGTCAATACTGGCTTCAAAGGTTCCCTGGCGGGCATTCCAGGTATTGAGGAAGTGGGCACTAACTGCCCCAACCATGCCAGCTAAAACCGCTCCCAGGGTGAAGGCCATCACTTTGTAAGCGGTGGTATTAATACCCATGGCATCAGCAGCCAGTTCATCTTCCCGAATAGCAATTAAGGCCCGCCCTGCCCGAATCTTCTCCAGGCGATAAATCAGGGCCATGCTGATCGCCAGCATGGGAACTGCAATCCACAGGTATTCGATCGGGGTGGTAAAGGGTTGGGGGATCCCAAAAATACCCACTGCGCCACCGGTGGAAATCTTGAAATCAAAGAACAATAGCCGCACCGGATCTTGCATTTCCAGGTTGAGGGAGAGGACGCGCAGAATTTCGACAAAGGCGATCGTGGCGATCGCCAGATAAATGCCCCGCAGACGGAGTACCAGTACCCCAACCAGCAAGCCCAATCCCCCGGAGATGATCCCGGCAATCCCCATTTCCAGCAGCAGTAGGTGCAAGGGATAGATGGCCCCTGTAGCGGGAAAGACCTGGGTGGAGAGAATGGCGGCGATATATCCCCCCAGAGCGTAGAAACCCGGACTGGCCAGGGAAAGCTGACCGGCCATCAGCGGTAAATACAGCGATAAAGCCAGCATGGCTCCAAACAGCATGGAGACGATCAGAAAACCGTAGTTAGTGAAGAATCCGGTCATTGGGGATGGGAGTGAGTGACTGGGGGAATTTGTGACCGCAGAGGCATGGAGAAGACTCATACTTTCTGGATCAATTTTCGGCCTAACAGGCCCTGGGGGCGGACCAGAAGAATGAAAAATAATAGACCAAAGGCCACAGCATCTTTGAAGGCGGAATATTCTGAGGGGACAAAAGCTTCAAACAGGCCGATCGCCAGCCCTCCGACTACAGCTCCCGGGATGCTGCCCAGGCCCCCCAGAACAATAACGGCAAGTCCCTTTAAACCAAAGGCAATACCGAAATAGGGACCCGCAATACTGATGCTGGATCCCACCAGTGCCCCGGCCAGCCCAGCCAGGAAACTGCTGACGAAAAAAGTCAACACAATGTATTGATCGGTGTTGATGCCCAATAGACCTGAAGTGATGGGGTCTTCTGCCACAGCCCGCATGGCTTTGCCGAATTTTGTCTGGTTGATCAGGTAGGTAAGCAGAACCAGAAAAAAGACGGAGACGATGAAGATGACAATCTGAACGGTGCGAATGGGGATGGGTTTCTCCAGGCTGCCAAAGTTGATGGCAGGAGGAAGGGTACCATAGGTATCCGAGGGAAAGGTATAGATCTCGGCACCGACCAGGGCCTGGATCAGGTTCACCAGCACAACGGCGACTCCCAGGCTGGAAACAACGGTCAGGAGCGGGTCGGCTCTCTGGCGGCGCAGGGGGCGGAAAGCCAGACGCTCGATCGCAATCCCTACCAGACCAGCCAGGGCACTTCCCAAAAGCAGGGCCAGGGTAAAGCGCAGGGTTCCGGGCAAAAATGGAATGGTGGGCAGGGCAAAATTGGCCAGCAGCCCGCTATTGAATCGACCGCCCATGAGGGCATAGGTAAAATAAGCGCCCAGGGTGAACACAGCACCATGGGCGAAGTTAATGATCCCCAGGATCGAAAAAACCAGCGTGTAGCCAAGGGCAAAAATGGCATACACGCTGCCGATGGAAAGACCATTTAAGAACTGTTGCAGAATCAGAGACAGATCCATAAGTTCCGGAGACTCGCCTTAGGGAGACACCTGCCCCATCCGGATAGTCGTGAATGGATCAGATTCGACTTCAATTCTGCGTGGAAGCAGTTTGCCGAACGCCCAGAATATCCAGTCGGACCGGGGCTACGCCTGACTGCATCATACCAAGAACCTGCGCGGCTCCCGCCGAGAGGTCGATAATTCGACCCTCAGCATAAGGACCCCGATCGTTAATCCGAACCACGACAGAACGGCCATTGTTCAAATTAGTCACACGCACCCGAGTCCCAAAGGGAAGGTTGGGAGAGGCAGCCGTGAGGGCATATTGATTGAAGACTTCCCCATTGGCACTGGTGTTACCGTGAAAACCAGGTCCGTACCAGGAAGCCCATCCTTGAAACACAGAAACCACGGGCTCAAAGGCCGCTTGTATCTGACGATTGGGAAGACCCTCGACTTCCTTCAAGGGGGTAGCGTTGCCAATCAGGCGGCGCAGACGATTTGTGGCCTGCAGGGCATCCTTCAGCGGATCTTTGGTGGTGTCTGGCAGGATGGTATTGGGATTGATTTCAACCAGGTAGCGGCCATCAACAGTAATGACGTAGTTGGAGCGGGCAGCATCCCACTTCACTTTAATCGCTTCTGCATTGACGCCTTCCCGTTTGAGCTGGTTCAGGGTCGCAGCGATCGTGGTGGCCCGCCAAATGGGATCGTTTTTGTACTGATCTTCGGAATTCAACCCCCCGGCCTGATTGACAGAACCCAAAACGGGTTGAAATTTAGCATTAGACCACTGGCTATGGTCAAGCGTTTCGCCCAGTTTCACCCCAGTCTCAACAGGCTGCTTGGGGGAGCCCAGGAAAGTAATCACAGGGATATTTCGGATATAGAGGGTTGCTGCATTTCGCCCAGAGAGAGGATGGGACTGAACTTTGGCAATGGCCTCTGATTCGGTAGTCTCTAAAGTTCGAGTTTTATATTCTCCAACTTTTAAGGGCTCTAGCCGACTCGCGTCGGAACCGGTCAAAGCAAGATCTGAAACTGTTTTTTCTGGATTGGCGGGTTGTCGAACTAGTTTTTGTGAATTGGTCTGTTGTTGGCTTTGGAGATGCGGTGCTTCAATCTGGACGTCAACCTGGAGAGAAGCTTCCGCCGAAGCAGTCTCGGTTTCGATTGCCTGATTAACTGGATTGGCCTGATCAGCATAGCTGGAAGACCCTGCACTCAGTGCAGTGACCAGCAACGTAGCAGTGAAACTATTCAGAATGTATTGGTTCATATATCCATCGTGAAAGGGAACTTGAGCCTGGAGCAGGTCAATGAAAGAGTCTGGAAATCCGTAACTCGGGCTGCAACAAACTCATAATCGTACCGTGTTCACTTTTGGTTCAGGAACTGCAACAGACTATCACGATTTTTTTGACTAGGGGATCAGGGATCAGGGAAAACTTTAGACAACTTTACAAAAAAAATACTCGAAAAAATACTCCGAAAGTCTTTCCCAACAGGGATTTTAGGGCATTTTGTAGCATCCGCTACTTCATCGTATCTTGATAGTTTCTTGACATTACTTAACCTGAATAGATTGACTGATGACTGCGTAAATTGATACTGTTCTAAGTTCTACTAAAGACCCTTCTAGCCTTTGGCGGGAACCCATATAGGCTCTGCGGTTCAGGGCGGTAAAAGTACCTATGGATTATCGAGAAGCAGGAGTCGATGTTGAGGCTGGGCGTGCTTTTGTCCAGCAAATCCGAAGTCTGGTGGAAAGCACTCGCCGTCCAGAAGTTCTGGGTGGATTAGGTGGCTTTAGTGGGTTATTTCAACTCCCAGGGGGTTATCAGGAACCGGTGCTGGTTTCTGGCACAGATGGTGTGGGCACAAAACTGAAGCTGGCTCAGACCCTCGATCGTCACGATACGGTTGGGATCGATCTGGTCGCTATGTGTGTGAACGATGTCCTAACCTGTGGGGCCGAACCCCTGTTTTTTCTGGATTATCTGGCTACCGGCCACTTGAATCCAGCGCAGTTGACCCAGGTGGTTGCCGGAATGACAGCCGGATGTCATTTGGCCGGATGTGCCCTCTTAGGGGGGGAAACCGC
This sequence comes from Leptolyngbya sp. 'hensonii', assembly GCF_001939115.1. Taxonomy (GTDB): domain Bacteria; phylum Cyanobacteriota; class Cyanobacteriia. The sequence continues at coordinate 109,429 of NZ_MQTZ01000048.1, forward strand.
CGAGATGCCAGGATTCTACCAGGTGGGCGAATATGACCTGGCTGGTTTTTGCGTTGGCATTGTGGAGAAACGCCAGATTCTGGATGGGTCTCAGGTCGAGTTTGGGGACGTGGTCATTGGTCTGGCCAGCCAGGGGGTACACAGCAATGGCTTTAGTCTGGTCCGTCGGATTTTGCAGGAAGCTCCAAGCCTGACAGGCAAAGGATTTGACCTGAGCAACTGTCCAGATATCCTGGGAGGAAAGAGTCTGGGAGAGGTCTTACTCACGCCTACCTCTATCTATGTGAAGCCAGTTTTGCAAGCACGCCAAGCTGGACTGGTGCTCCATGGGATGGCTCATATTACAGGGGGGGGGTTGCCGGAAAATTTGCCCCGTTGCTTGGGGCCAGACCAATCGATTCAGATCGCCCCAGCCAATTGGCCAATCCCCCCCATTTTTCAATGGCTGGCTGCAGCCGGGCAGGTCAACCCCAGAGACATGTTTAACACCTTTAATATGGGGATTGGTTTTGCCTTACTGGTCCCTCCCCAGCAAGCAGAACAGACCCAACAGTGGTTTGTCAACCAGGGCATCCCGGCCTACCCGATCGGAACCGTCATCCCAGGTAGGGGGGAATTGGTGGGATTGCCGTAGGGGTTAATCATTCAAATCAACCACTGTAGATTAATCCATTGTAGATTAACCGTTTAATAGCTGTTTAACAGCAGCCATCATTTCTTCCTGGCGGAAGGGTTTGGCGACATAGGCATCGCCTCCCTGTTTCATGCCCCAATAGCGATCGAATTCCTCGTTCTTGGTAGAACACATGATCACAGGAATGGCCTGAGTTGCTGGATTACTTTTAATCCAGCGACATAACTCATAGCCATTCATTCTGGGCATGACGATGTCCATAATCACCAAGTCAGGCGGATCTGCCTCAATCCGCTCCTTGGCTTCCAGCCCATCAACGGCCTGGGTTACGCTGAGTCCGCTTTTGGTTAAGAGATCTGACAGCATTTCCCGGAGCATGGGGCTATCGTCAACAACCAGAACTGTAGTCATAAACCTCAGTTTACTCTCCGGGTCAAACATCATTGGTGCTAGAGGTACTTTATTTTACCAGAATTCGCGGAAAGCTCCGTCCTTCAGGGCAGAGTCTGAATAGTCAGGTTAGACTGCTCCATTTTTTCATCTTTAATTTCCCCTTCTCAGGATTTTTTGCCAGCCTGTTCGGCAGTTCGGCCCCCTTCAGGGTTGAAAAGGAGACACAGACATACGGAGATATGGACATTGTAGAATAGAGCAACAAGAAGGAACCCAACCCATGGACTATGAACACCATTCGGTTCGCCCCCGCCAGGTTGGACTGTGGCGCATCTTCAAGTATCTGTTCGCCATGTCCAGTGGCGGGATCGTGCTGTTGTCTCTGGTTGGCCTGTTTGGGTTCTGGCGAACGGGCGGTCATCTCCTCAGCAGTATCGGTCGGATTTTTGACTTGACTCAACCTGCTGCGACAGTGGATATGAAATCGATCGTAGTCCAGCAGATTCGCGGTGCCAGTGATCTGACCACGGCTGTTTTCACCATGGAGGCCGTGGTCCCAACCCAGCAAGATCGGGAAATCGGTGGGCTGGTGGTGGGCCGCACCCGTTTGCTTTATATTGCCCGGGGCGAGGTACGGGCAGGTGTCGCTCTGAGTGATTTGAGAGACGAAGACATTACTCTAATTGGCGATCGGATCCAGATCCGACTCCCACCCCCCCGCATTCTGGACAGCAAAATTGATGTCCAACGCTCTACCGTCTATGACTATGATCGGGGGTTTTTGGCCTTAGGACCGGATGTTGGAACCCAGTTACAGACCATGGCCGAGCAGCAATCTCTAGATAAAATTACGGAGGCAGCCTGTATAGAAGGGCTGCTTCATGAGGCCAACCAGCGAGCCTCTGATCTGGTGTCCCGGCTTTTGAATTTGGCGGGCTATCAAAATGTCTTAGTTACGACCCAACCCCCCTCTCCCACCGCTTGCGCTGACTTTAAAGCAGGTCAAGCTTCTGCCCCCGCCCATCCCTGACCATGAGTAGCCCGGTGCTGTCGAAGAAGATCGTCGTTCTACCCTTAATTCTGGCGGGTTTGGGCCTAGCTTCATCGGGCCTTTGGCTTATAACAAAACTGGCCACCAAAGATTCCTCCCATTTGGCCCTTAAACCAGCTCGGGAGCTTTATTATCGAGGACTGGAGAAACAAGAACAGGCTGATCTACCCGCTGCGATCGACCTCTGGAATCAGGCCATTCAGGTTGACCCCAGTTACAGCAGTGCCTACAGCAGTCGGGGGTTGGCCCGCCGCCTGTTGGGAGATTATCCGGGAGCGTTAGCTGACTATACCCAGGCCATCCGACTGGCTCCCCGCTCCCTGATGGCCTACCATAATCGGGGCGTGCTCCGGATCCTGATGGGAGAACATCGAAAAGCGGTGGCTGATTTCAACCAGTCCTTGCAAATCAATCCTCGGTTCAGCCTCTCCTATTACAATCGGGGCATGGCCCTGGCTCGCCTGGGGGAATATCAGGCTGCACTGGAAGATCTGAACCGGGCGATCGCAGCTTACAGTACCCTGGCCGGGGCTTTTCACGAACGAGGCCGGGTTTACCTGCAGTTGGGCCAGCAACGGCAAGCGATCTCCGATCTGGAAAAGGCGTTAGATCTGTTTGCTGAAATGGAAGATGAGGTTAACTACAACAAGGTATTGGCTGACCTGAAGAACATACGTCATTGAGGAAGCATCATGATGGAACTGGTGATTGCAATTGGGGCGCTGATTGTTGCCTTTCTGGTTTTTACTTGGCTGGTTAAGGTGGTCAAGGCGACGATCGGAACGGCCATCACGATTGCGATCGTGGTTCTGGTCCTGCAGTTAATCTTTGGTATCGGTCCCAGCCAGCTCTGGAATTACCTGACCCATCTGCCCCAGGTTATCTGGCAGATGACTCGGGGAGGAAAGTAAGACCTGGATCGCAAGTGGGTTGGCCATCAGCAGACCCAACTATTAAAATACCCCCCCATTTTTTTGCGGTTAGCGGTGAGAGTCGTTACTTTCAGCGACTCCTATTGCCCGCCGCAGACAACCGGGCCAGCACATCCTGCACCGTCGCAGGGAGCTGACGCAGGATCTTGCCCTTCTCCCGATCGACGGCGACCAGGGTCACCTTGGCCGTAACATAGAGTTCTTGAGCATCCTGGGATTGAATCTGATAGTCCCAATTAATTCGGACCCCTTCAAACCCCAGAAGGCGAGTTCTGACCACAGCCATCATCCCCATCCGCAAAAAACGGTGATAGCGAATGGACAGATCAACCACAGGTAACTCACAGCCCAGGGTGACCAGATCGGCATAGCCAATACCCAGGGTTCTCAAGCACTCAATCCGTGCTGCCTCCATCCAGGCAATATAGGTTCCATGCCAGACCACACCTGCGTAGTCTGTATGTTGTGGGTAAGCCCGAACAGGATATTCAAACCAGCTCTTAGAGGCGACGTCACTCAGGCTTTGCATGGCGGCTTGCCCCTGAGGTTGTATTTGCTCTTCAACTGACATAGGAATTCAACTCTGCAACAATCTCTTCATAAATTTTTATATCATTTCTAACCCCCAATTCATTTATTTTTACAGAACTCATTTAACTAGGGCCAAAAGTGCTCGATTCATGGGATCAGAGGCTTACTCTCTTGATATTTCTTAACGGCATAAATATCATCACAAAACATTAAATTTAAAGAATAAAAAGTTGTTAGAGGTATCATCAAGTATTAGAGAGTCGGGCTTTTGGGCTTTCTTTATTTTGCGGTAACTGGTACTTAAATCATCCAATATTCAGTCATTGGTTGAGAGCTAAAAAGTTTTTAGAAGCACAACAATCTCAGGTTTCATTTAGGGCTAAAAACCTGAATTATTAGAGTTATTTTGTCAGTAATGAGGCGAGCTCATGATAGAGAAGATTTTGCTTGCAGATTCCGGAACTGGACATTCCAAGGAAATGCTCAAGGCATTAATGGAAATTCCTTCAATTCAGAGAGCAACAGTGACTGTCTTGCATGTTGTTCCTCCTCAAGTCACTTCTGAAGGAATGACCGAGAAATGGGAAGAGGGAGGCAAACTGCTGGCCTCAGCGATCCAATCCCTGAACTTAGACCCGAACCATGTTGCAGCCATCCTCAGACAGGGAGATCCGAAGGACATTGTCTGTAAGGTAGCCGAGGAAATCGATACTGATCTGATTATCATGGGCTCAAGAGGGCTGAAGCGGCTTGAGTCTATTCTAGAAAATTCTGTCAGCCAGTATGTGTTCCAATTATCGTCCCGTCCCATGTTATTGGTGAGAGATGACATCTACGTCAAGCGGATTAACCGGGTGATGGTGGCGTTAGATGGCTCAGAGGCATCCAATGAATGCCTGAAACTGGCTCTCTTCCTGTTACGGGATATTAAGGGAGGGCAACTTTTCCTGGCCCACGTCAACAAGGGATCTGTCACCAAGACGAGTGAAAGTCTGTTAGCCCATCCTGAACAAGATCCACTGATTGCCCCTGCAGTCGCCGAAGCCAAGAAATTTGGTGTGAGCTATCGCTGCGTCACGGGGACTGGGAATCCGGGTGAAGAAATTTGCCGTCTGGCTGAAGACAATAATGTAGACCTGTTGATGATGGGGTCCCCCGATCGGCGTCCCTCGATCGCAAAGGGATTGCCGGATCTGGACAGGTTGCTGGGTGCCTCTGTCTCAGATTATGTGCGGGTGTATGCCGAATGCCCGGTCTTGCTAGCCCGTACTCCCGCTGCATAATTTGCAGCAGGTAGGGGTATTCCCCTGCTTCCAGATTCAAACTGGAGGCAGGGGTTTTGGTCGGCCCGGAATCCGATCGCTGATCGCCCCACAGTTGACCCAGCTATTGCCATTGCCAGTATCTGGAGTTGCAAGTTCATCCTCCTGTTCTGGCGGGGTGGGCAGCGGAGAGGGAAACAGTCTCCGCTGTATGGGAGAACGCTCCTGTAACTGGCAAGAGAGCTGCAGGTAATATCCCCGATTGTCCAGGCTGGGTCCCTGCCAGATAGCCAGCACCTGGAGTTCATAGGCGTTGCCAGAAACTTTACCCGGTAAAATGCGGGGTTCGATCGACCAGAGATTCTTCTCTCGAATCGGAAGAGATTTCCGAGCCTGGTTCTCTGCCTGAACTCTGGCCATGACTCGATCGCCAAAAGCCTCGGGAGCATCCTTCAAGTTCAGAAGCCAACGTTCCACCTCAGGCCAGGAAAGACGATTGACTTCGGTCGTAATCACTTCTTTCGCCTGGGTAAGAATGATGTTTCCCTGGGAAGGACGGGATCTGAAAAGGCCAAGTTTAATCACAAAGGCACTGCGTCCAAAACTCTCACTAGTGAGACTAGGGTATTCCTGGGTCCAGCTTTCCAAGACAAAATAGAACTGCAACCAGCAACTCAGAATCAAATTGCTCAGGATGAGAATAACGAGGAACTGGCGGTCTTTAGGGGGAGGGACTTTATAGGTTTTGAAATCGGAAGTCAGAAACTTGGAAAGCGAGGCGATCGTGACAGAAATAATTGGCCAGCATACCAGGGCTAAATTCCAGGAGTCTGCCAGCAGCCTCCGAAAGAGGAAGACACTAATTAAGGCACCTGTGATCCAGGGACCTAAATTTAACTTCCAGTTAGGGATTTTAACGGGATGCTCTGTGGTTTCCCAGCCCACAGCTAGAACCAGAAAAATCCAACCACAGAAAGACAAAAACTCCCGCACCAGAGGTGACGCTGGAAGTGCCATCAGATAGGAAAAAAGACACAGCGCCAGCAAGGTCTGCCAGGAAAATGCCTGCCTGGGGATCAATTCCTTGCGCAAGTTGTCCACGGAGTCCTTAATTCTCTGTCTTACCGTAGGCATAAGGCACTTAACCGACAGCACGCAGTAACAGAACTAGCAAGATTAACCCATAGCTACAAGCATTGGCCAGCAGCATAGTCAGGGTACGGTTACGGGTGGCGTCTGCAGCTTCCGTGCGAAGCTGTTTATCCCGATACCGGTTAATCTTAGTTTCGTTTAAGTCCTTAAGCTTCTTTTTCTCCAGCAGAATGTCTAACAGGGTGAGGCTGGTCAACTCTACAAACACGGTACAGAAGAAGGTGAGTAAGCCAGACAGAATCAGAAAAGAATTGACACTGGAGGCCCAAGGACCTGGAAAGGGTTGATCATAAAGAATGTAGCTGATTAACTGGACTTTCATCTCTACCGGCAGTAAAGCCTGCACCTCGAAAAAAGCCAGCCAGCCCATGAAAGTCGATAGAAGATTTAACGAAGCGGCATATTCAATCGCCACCTTGCGGCTGAACAAGAGTCGCTGATGCAGGATGGCTGCCTCAATCAACGTCGAGGAGAACAGGAACAACAATTGGAACAGGATGGCCCGGATGGGTAGGATGGTAGGGAACATGGGGATAGGGCGCATACATGCGCCCATCATATAAGATTGATAGGGGCAGCAAAGACTCTAGCTTTATGGTAAAGACGGGCGTTGGTATTCGGACTGCTCAGACTCGCTCAGAGCGGATCGTGGGTCAAATTCATGTTTATGATGGAGCAGGGAAAGGCAAGTCTCAGGCTGGGCTGGGAGTCGTGTTGAGATCGATCGGGTTGGGGATCAACAGCTCCCAGCAGACCCGAGTCCTGCTGCTGCGGTTCTTGAAGGGACCTGGACGCACCTATGACGAAGATGCAGCGATCGAAGCCTTGCAGCGAGGGTTTCCCCACCTGATTGACCAGGTCCGAACCGGCAGAGCAGAATTCTTTGGCCCAGATGAAATTACCCGTTTTGATCGGATGGAAGCCCAGCGAGGATGGGATGTGGCCAAAGGTGCGATCGCTTCAGGGCTTTATTCGGTCGTCGTCCTGGATGAGCTGAATCCAGTCCTAGATCTGGGGCTGCTCCCGGTAGAGGAGGTTGCCCGGACATTGAAAAACAAGCCGGAGCACATGGAGATCATTGCCACAGGCCGGGGCACTCCCCAGGCCCTGCTGGATATTGCGGATCTGCATTCGGAGATGCGGCCCGTGCGGCCCTATCGCCAGGAGGATTCCCTGAACAATGGGTACAGTTCGGGGAGCGGAAAGATTGAGATCTACACAGGGGACGGTAAAGGCAAATCTACCAGTGCCCTCGGAAAAGCCCTACAGGCAATCGGTATTGGCATCAGCCAGGATAAATCCCATCGGGTGCTGATTATCCAGTGGTTAAAGGGAGGGAGCGGCTATACCGAAGATGCAGCCATCTCAGCCCTGCAACAGAGTTATCCCAGCCTGGTGGATCATCAACGGTGTGGTCGGGACGCGATCGTCTGGCGGGGGCAACAACAGGAGATCGACTATGTAGAAGCTGAACGGGCCTGGGAAATTGCCCGTGCAGCCATCGCTTCCGGATTATACAAAACGATCATCCTGGATGAGCTGAATCCCACCGTGGATCTGGAGTTGCTTCCTCAGGAACCGATCGTGCAGGCTCTGCTGCGGAAACCACGCGATACGGAAATCATCATCACTGGTCGCTGTAAGAACCCCCCAGCCTATTTTGACTTAGCCAGTGTGCATTCGGAAATGATCTGTCACAAACACTATGCCGAAAAAGGGGTGGATCTAAAACGAGGTGTGGATTTCTAAACAATTACTGTGTCAGTCCCGAAGAAAAAAGTTTTTGATCCATTCATTGAACGCTGCTGTAAGTTATGAAGTTTGAACACATTTTTACAGTTCCGGCCCTTGTCCTCACCTTTGGTTGGAGTTCTGTGGTCATCGCTCAAAATCGAATCTATAACCCAGTTCCATTTCAACCGGGGGGGCAAGTCAGCGATCGGTTGAGCAATAAGGACATTCCCACAGGCCAGGGAGGCTTTGCTCGGGATTATCTCCTGACCCTAACCGCAGGCGATCAGATTGCGATCGATCTGTCTTCGGATGAGTTTGATACCATCATCATCCTGATGGATGCAGACGGGACGACGATCGCGGAGAATGACGACGGTCCCGATGGCAGTACGAACTCGCTCCTGTTTACCCGCATTACCAAGACTGGGAGCTATATTGTGCGGGTTCGGGGCTTTGGTGAAACAGCGGGGGGAGCCTTTAAGCTAAAAATTACGCGATTAAAACCTGCTTAGGACAGCGGGAACGTGTAAAATGATCTTAGCGTTAGATTTTCCTTGCAGAAGTAAGTTGAGTTTTGCTATCATAATAAAGCGCTGAAAAACGCCGGGATAGCTCAGTTGGTAGAGCAGAGGACTGAAAATCCTCGTGTCGGCGGTTCAAGTCCGCCTCCTGGCATTCAAGTAAAATAAGCTAAAAGCATCGCCAGAATAACCTTCTGGCGATTTTGCTTTTGGCATTGATGTTCGACGGATGGACATTTCCAGACAAATTTAGACAAGAAATTGGTGTAAAACTGGTGTAAAGCTGGTGTAGAAATTCAGTACGTTTGATCTAGACTTGGGAAGTAGCGCTCAAGTGGATCTCATGTACTCCTCTAAGTCTAGTGACCGCGCACACAAAGGGTCTGTTGCCATCCTTAGCTCTAATGGCAGGCTCCAACTAAGATTTAGCTACGGTGGAAAGCGTCATTACATCACGACAGGCTATCCCGATACGGCTGAGCATCGCCGTTTAGCCGAAATTAAAGCTAAAGAAATTGAAAAAGACATACTCTACGAGCGATTTGACCCCAACAACCTTGACAAGTACAAACCCAAAGCTGCTCTCAGCACCGTTACACCAGTTACACCAATTCATAAACAACAGCCTTCATTAGCCGACCTATGGGGTAAGTACACGGACTATAAGCGACCCAGCTTATCGCCCAGTACTCTGGCAAAGGATTTTGTTCGAGTGTCGCGCTGTATTGACCTCAAGTTACCCAGCAAGTCTCTTAGCGAAGCTGTAGCTATCCGTGATTGGCTAATTGCCAACAAAACGCCTAACGCAACTAAACGCCTTTTAACTCAGTTTCATGCCTGCTGTGATTGGGCAGTCAAGTCCCATCTCATCCGTGAGAATCCTTTCATAGGAATGGCTGCTGATATCAAAACACCAAAAGGTAGCTCGGAAGACACTGATATTGTCCCATTCACCTTAGAGGAACGCGATCGCATTATTAATGCATTCAAAGCTGACCGATACTATAGCTATTACGCTAGCTTCATAGAATTCTTATTCTTGACGGGGTGCCGTCCCTCGGAAGCAGTTGCTCTGCAATGGAAATACATTTCTCCAGATTGCCGCCTCATTCGGTTTGAGCAAGCTGTTGTTATCTCTGAACAAGGTTTGGTTTGTAAGAAGGGATTAAAAACCCAGAAGAAACGTTCTTTCCCAGCTAACGATAAGTTAGCAGAATTACTCAAATCTATCCGACCAGAAACTGTTCAAGGAGAGGAAAAGGTTTTTCCTTCTCCTGAAAACCATTGGATCGATATTCATAATCTAACAAATCGGGCTTGGCGAACCGTTCTCTCCAAACTGGATGGCATTGAGTACCGCAAGCTTTACCAAACTCGCCATACCTTTATCACGGCTGCATTGGAAACTGCTGTCCAGAAACCTGATGGAACAGTCAAAATGCTAGATGCCAAGGATGTAGCTAGATTGGTTGGAACAAGCCCCAAGATGATTTATGAACACTATGCAGGTCAGACAAGGGAGCTATTTGTGCCTGAGTTTTGAGGAACCTGGGATAGCTTTGGCAGCTTAACCTGTTCCAGACATCTCAGGAGTCTTTTCATAGAAAAAGATTCGAGGAGGGAAGTCTAAGCTTCCCTCTTTTACTGTTATTACAAAAATATAACTCTGTTTAATACCAGTAATTCTTGGTATGAGAAAAATTCTCACTTGGATTTTTAAACTCAACAGCTTTGAGGAACTGAAACCTGCAATCTGCTGTTTAGAAAATCTAATAAGGGCAAACGGCCCTGTATGAACAAGATAGTAATACTTATTGATTTTGCTGCTGTTGATAGTCCTGATATGCCTTCGTGAGTAAATAGGCAGTCAGGCTAGAGAGCGATCGCCGCTCCTTCTTTGCCCAAGCAGCTAAACCTTCTTTTACTTCAGGCTCTATATATACCGTCACGGGTTCTAGTTGTGTCGTCATGCTTGATGTGCTGTCTCCTACTGCCAGCACATCTTATGCCACTGCTATCCCCAGCAGGGTAATGTGTTTCGCTGCTTATAACTGTGTTTAGCTGTAGAGTGCTGCACTTATGTTATGATGTTGGGGAGCTAAAGCAAAGGACATACAATAGAGGCACAAATCCTCGGCGTGCTCCTGAGCACGGCTCGGTATTCGTCTACCCCAGTTCTTAAGCAGCGCATGAAACTGAAGGAACTCAAGCAAAAGGTTTTCGAGGAATGGCAAGATTACTGCTGGTTTAAGCAGGTCGTTTGCCAACCGGAAACGTTTAAGCCTGAGATTAGAGAGCGTTTTGGCGATATGCGTCGGAAAGTCACATGGGAAAAGGCCCTTTGCCATTTCAAGGCACTCAATGCCCAGATTGGACTCCTCGATGCTCACACGCTCATTCTCTACACCTTCAATTTCACGCCTGACCGCTGGGATTATGAATATCGCCATCAAATTCTGGAAGAGTTTCTCACTCTCCCAGATGGGCTTGAGCTGATCAAGCTTGGCTTAGAGCAACTGTTTTCCCGCGACTTCACATCTGAAGAGAGAGGACAAGCCGATGGGTTTTATCAATTGGTTGAGGAATCAACCGGAAGAGAATTCGGAAAGCTCCCAGTTGAGTCTATTAGAAGAATCGAAGCCAGTCCGATCTCGCGTTGACGGGGCAACGGTTCGGAAGGATTTCACAAGAACGATTCAGGATAAGGGTGGGGACAGTCGTACCCAAGCCCATGCTACTGAAAGGATGACTCGCAGACTGTTCGGATGTGGTACCGATGAACTCTACGAGGAAACCGAGGGGAGACGAGGCGATCGCACCACGCTGCCGCAGGATGCTCAATCTGCCTATATCGTCGGTGAAACTGCCGCGACCCATCGCCTGAAAGCAACCGATATCGATGGCAATAAACGTGAACGGCATCAGCAGATCATCGATACCGTAGAGGATGCCTCAGAACAGGTCAAAGGAATTTTCCCCTGGAACTGGTGAGTGAAGAATCTGTCTCACGTTCCCGGCAATTAGGTTTGGGTGCATTTGCCTGATCACCAAATTTTCTCTCAATAAGGAGTTACGTATGACGACCCAAAATAGTCTGAAAGTGCTTGTTCGTCCCTGTGATAGCGGTATGTGTCCAGCGCTTTATACCGATGAGGCTGGTCGAGTATTCGTACAAGGAAGCAAACTGAATCCAACACAACATGCAGGTCTTATGGTGCCCGATCATGAGGCAGTAGTTGAAATTTCTCCTGAGCTGATTACGTTTCTGAAGTCACAGTAGTCAGCCACCTACATCTAATTTATCTTGCTCCCGGCTTCTCTTCTAGGGGTCGGGAATTTTTGTATTAGGTGGCTCCATCCTCACGCCAGAGCAACTCCGTATCGACAAACCGACGAAACTCCTCTGAGTGGGCTAACCGAACCTTCTGCCAGTGCGATCGCACCGTCTCATAGGAGAAGACATCCTGGGCATCCCGCTTAAAACCCTCAAAGTGGCTGGAGCAGATGATGCCATTCCTAAAGTTGAGAAAGCCAATCATCACCTGATTGACGAGAAATGAGCTAACCTTCTTAAGCTCCCATTCGGCTGGGTTCAGCCCGTTAGCTTTCGCAAATCTCTCCAGCAAGGGTGGATTGTTAAGAATCTGAAAAAAGAGGTCACGGTGAGCATCCACAATGCTTCGCTGAGCCTCGCTATATCCGCTTGCCATTTGGTGCTGAACCTGTCCTAGCAAAAGCAGTACTGTTTGCCGTGTAGAAATCCAAAGCAGGATGTTGGCTATCGTCGTGACAAACGTTAGTCCCATCATCAAAAGTGCTGTCAGATCAGCAATGCTTAAACCCAAGATAGTCGTAGCTTCTCCGCTCTCCATCGCTCCTCCACTAAATTCCTCGCTTCCGCTGGATGCTAGGGATTCTGGGCTACATGGTCAAACATTTTCCTGAAGGCAGAGTACTCTTTTTGATTGAAGTTTCGATTCTCCTTTGATAACCCACTCCTGAAGTTATAGGTTGACCCAGGAGGTCAGGTTCATGTTTCACATTTATTTTGGTGGGTTTGATTTTGTGATGTACGCGATCGCAGCCCTGATTGCGATCTGCCTAGCAGATGTGATCTGTAACGAAATGGAGGAGCAAGAGCAGTTCGGAAAAGAGTCTAAAGAGGTTATTACAACTCAGTCAGCACATTTATCAGGTTCACAAGAAGGGGTAGCAAAAGACTCACCGCTTATTCTGGATATCCAAATTTACGAGCTTCATGGACAACTTGTTGTGAGGAGGGACGATATTTCGATTGCAGTTCCAGGTAATATCAAGACGTTCTCCCTGCGTGGGAATCGGGTCATCCGGCTTTCAGATCTTCAAAACGTTTACGGGACAGTAGCGATTGAGGCTGGTCAGGTGATCTCTAAGTGGGAGCAGTGGAACCAACAGAGGAAGGCAAAGCCTAAAAGACAGCACCGAAAGCCGATACAGGAAGTAGCATCACTCAACGGCAATGGAGGTGCTGGGCATGGAACCCTTTCAGCTTTCTCTGTTTGACCCATCCTTTCTGGTCGAGGAAGAGGGTGATATCGAAGCTCGCGCTGAACAGTTGGCTGATTGGGTAATTCAGGAGATGGAAAAGGAGGGATTGGATCGCGCTGCCCAGCAGCAGTTTCTTATGCGCTTGCAGATCAGGACGTTGGTAGACCAGTACTTAGCAAAGATTCCGCCACAGCATCGCTGGCAGTTTGTGGTTCGGCTTATTAGTGCCATCCAAGCACTCGAACAGTGCCCAGAAGGTTGTTAAGAAACTTCATAATGTGGGGAATGGCGATCGCTTCAGCCATTCCCCAATCATCATCAGTCATTTTTTCCTTGAACCTGGAAACCAGAACAGTTACGCTCACCTCTGCTGTGTGGTCTGGGTAGAAGGCAGCTAATTCGGGTCAGAAGACCATGCTGGGCAAAGCTTTGTGGTTTAGCCATAGGGTTGTATCGGCATGGCCTGTGATTGCAGGAACTCTCTGTTGTTTTGAGGGCACTGCCTTATGACTCAATCACCACAGCCACTTACAGAAGCTGATCTCGCTCAGTTCACGGGAACGAGCACCTATTATCAGCACTCGCTAAGGGTTCAGTATACGGATGGGGTTCGATACTTGGCAGAACGTGCGGGAGCTTATTGGCTCATCGACGCGATCGCCTCATGGCAGATCGATCCACGGGTACATCGAGATCCTATGCTTCAGCAGATTCAGTTCTGGAAGCTTGTCGTCAATGACGATCGGTCAGCACTCCTGGTTTGTGAACGAGATGAAGGGGATGTTGCAGTTTCGCAAGAAATTCCCTTCACTGACTTTCCGCTTAAGCAAGTAAGATTGTACTTCCAAAATGGAGTAGCGCTACTACCGTCCGAATACTGAGGATGATGTTTGATCACAGCCATGCAGGATAGGGGAGTATAGGTTCCTTTGCCCTGCATGATTTGCTGATTTATGGCACCCATACAGATGTGCGAACTAGGCAAAAAGAATCTCCACAAGCACGGAGAGTAACTGTCCATTTTCTAGCAGCTACTCCGTCAAAATGAATGGGAAGAGTTGCTTCCCCTTTCTGAACAAGTCTATTGACAGCCTGGTTCCATTTGAGGGATTCATGATGTCTTTGGAACTTTGGCAATGCATTTAGTACTGCAAGTGCTAAGCAGATAATAGCAGGAATACGCAAAACATTACTTTTCTGATGCGATATTTGGACAAGAATCCAACTGAGCAAAATAAATGGATAAAAAAAGTATCGAGGGCCTGCAAGATAGGGATGAATACTAGAAACAGATACCCGAAAGGCAACAAGTCCAATGTTCAAAAACAAGAGAAAGCTAAGAGATATTAGAGGATTTTCAAAAGCTATTTCTTTCTTTTTAGCTATGAGTAAGATTGCCGAAGCAATAATAGTAACGATGACGAAGCCAAAATACAGATTAGCCTCATCATTACCAAAAGAGTAAAACGAGTAATAGCCAAATAACTTCGAGATGATTTTGTCCAAGTGGTCAATTGAAATTTTATTCAAATTCATTAAGCTGGCAGATTGATCGCTAGATTGCAGATTCCTAGAATAAATATAGATTTGAATACCTGCTATCAAAAGAGCTTGTAGAGTAAACAATGCTTCAAACAGCCTCTTGCTAATCAAAGATTTTACAAGCAATACAGTAGACACAGGAACAATCGCAGGGGATGAGAGTCCACAAAACCAAAGAGTAATCGTCCTTAATATTTTTTGAGATTTGGAATCGTCAGGATTCCAGAATGGTAGTAGAAAGAGTGCAAGACCAGCAAACCAAAAAGTATATGACGGTAATACAAAGCACTCCACATCAGTTGGAATAAACAGAGCAAAAATGACTAGAAGAACCTGCCCCTTCAAAGATATTGGTGAAAGGGCTATAAGCGACATCACCAATCCAGAAAACAGTGTTGAGAATACCGTGCTTACAATCGGATAATAGTGCAGTCCTACCAACCAAAGCGATATGCCAGAAATTAATTTTGGAATAACGGTAAGATATCCACCTACTGGGGGAACTGGCTCCAGAAGAGATCTAAAGCTATCTTCTAAAAAAGACGGCAAGTAATAAATTCCATCTTCCACCCAAACTTGGGGATCTAGGAATTGATCTGATCTTCTCAAAAAGAATACAAGGATTGTCAGGCAACAAATCAGAAGAACTTTAGGTCTGGTACTGGTACTATCCCAAAAACATCTCAACTTCTCAGAAAATTTTCTCGCATAGATTAGCGGCTCATACTTCATATTTTTGATTTCAAAAAGTCTTATTCCTGCTATTCAAATCAGAAAAGTGATGATTAATGCTTGATTTTTATAAGCTCTAAAAAGCATAGATATTATCACCTCTAACCAAAATTTCTATAGTCGTATCCTCTCTATTTCATCCAAGCTAATCGTATCCTCCCTTCGGTCATACAGCGCCGTAGTTTTGCTATTTTCATGCGCTGCAATTTTCTGAGCGTTGTCCCTGCTGCCGCCATTCCTCAGGTAATTCGTGATTCCTGAAGCTCGGAAAGTGTGATTGCAGGCATCAGTGTTGACTCCCGCTGCCAGTGCTCGTCGTTTAATCATTGCCCAGGCTTCCTGTCGCTGAAGTCCCCGCTCAGTAAGCTTTCGTGTTTTCCCAATCGTTGTGCGGAAGAGGGGAGTACCTTTCTCATTCCAGAGATCAGCTTCATCTATATATTGGTCGAGGTATTCTTCAGCTTTGTGGTGGGTTGGCACCTCATGGTACTTACCGCCTTTCTCATGAAGTCGAAGCCAATATCGTTTGCCCTTTTGAAAGTAATCTTCTACCTGCATCCCCAACACGGCACCGATCCGGGCAAAGCTAAAAAACATGGTAGCGATCAGTGCCCGATCGCGTAGCCCAACGATGTGGGATACATCGATGGAGTCGAGTAGCTCCCGCATTTCCTCATCGGTGAGCACTGGCGTTTTGCCTTTCTTGATTCGGTACTTTGGCCCCCGTACTTCCGCCGCTGGACTTTCCTTGAGAATCCCACCTGTCACCATCCATCTGAACATGATGCGAATTGCTGCGAGATGTTGGTTGATCGTTGGGGCTGATCCAGGATGACGTTCAACATATGCTGCGATCGCAAGTGAGTTAATGTCAGAGAACTCTAAGCCGTATTCGTTACACCAATCAAGGAACTGCTTGATAGCACGAGCATAAGCTTCTCTGGTGTTTTGATTGCGGATACTAACAATGAAAAACTCTATAAAACGGCGAGCAGTTTCTTGCCCAGCATTTGTAATTAGAACTGGTAATGAAAGACCTGAGCCTTGAGTAGGTGAAGGTGTGGTTAAACCTTTTTGTGATATTCCAATAAGGCTCATGACATACAAAGAAACGCCGAAATCGGCTTAGTTTTTTGCTTCTGCACTATATGACATAAAGAGGAGTTATGTAAGATAAAAACTCAGAAGATAGTGGATTTATTTAGGCTTTTTTAATTGGTTGAGGTGTTTCCCTCATTAAGGATTTGACTGATTGCTGTGGTTAGCTTGCACTCACCACGACCATTGATATAGTCGTCGCTATCTCTCAAATTCTGTTTAGCAGCGCCAGGGAAAATGCATGATTACGACACCCGATATTAGTTCCGAAAAAATCAAGCTCACAAAAATGAGCAAGTTGGCATTGAGTTTTCCGTCTCTGCAAAATGCTCCAGGAGTGTCCCCCTGGGATCAGCACAAGCTTGATGCATGGGCAACGACTGCCATCTCCCACGGGGAACGCTGTACTGCTCAATTTGTGCTTGCCGTATGGGGGCACACCACGATGAAGAACTGTCCTTGGAAATGTGGACCATTTGATTTCATTGAAGCTTTTTCGGTGTGGGATGATACCCATCGAAACGCTTTTCAGGCATGGCTTGGAGATCCGTGGTGGCCTTAATTCCCGCACTCCATTTCAAGGACACTACCTGATAAGTAGTCAGGAGGAATTAAATATAAAACGTTCCAGGGAGTAATTGCCCCTACTACTACGAGCTTGCATTCCCTCGATGATCGCATCGGCTAAATCAACTTCATGCTCAAACATCCGCCCAGCAATTTCATGGGTTTTGAGTTGATGCCACTGCTCCTCGATCCGATTCATCTCAGAACAGTAGGGTGGCAACCAGAAGAGGAACAATCCTTGGGCTTGCCACTTGAGCCATTGTTGCTGAGCCAGACGACTGGTATGGGCAGAGCCATTATCTTGAACAACTACCGTTAATCGCCCCGTTTGAGCCAGGGTAACAGATGCCTTCTCGGC